>NZ_JBQEAU010000008.1:0-63114 GCF_052108595.1 Advenella sp. | reverse complement strand
GAAGTGATAGGACAGCACCAGGCCGATATAAGAGGCCACAACGCCCAGACACACAGCCAGGACCAGCTGCCAGCCCAGCGTACGCCCCCAGAAGCGCGCAGCAGCGGCCGGCAGCATCATCATCCCCACCACCAACAGAGTGCCCATGACCTGATAGCCGGCCACCAGATTGACCACCAGCAGAATCAGAAAGCCGCCATGAACCAGCGAGCCGCCTCCACCTTCCATTTTCAGAAAAGCCGGATCAAGACACTCGATGACCAGCGGCCGGTACATCAGCGCAAGCACAACCAGCGTCACACTGGAGACGCACATGATGAAAACCAGATGACTGTCATCGAGCCCCAGCACAGTGCCGAACAGCACGTGCAATAGGTCCAGATTGGAGCCCTTCAGAGAAATCAACAACACACCAAGGCCCAGTGATATCAGGTAAAAAGCGGCAAAACTGGCGTCCTCTTTCAGGCCGGTTGAGCGGGCCACGCTCCCTGCAAGCACGGCAACCAGCAAACCGGTAGCCAGGCCACCGACCAGCATTGCCGTCATGGAAACGCCGGCCAGCAGAAATGCCACCGCCACGCCGGGCAAAATGGCGTGCGACATGGAATCGGCCATCAGGCTCATGCGCCGCAAAATCAAAAATACCCCCAGCGGCCCCGCGGCCAGCGACACGAATATCGAACCGAACAAGGCCCGGCTCATAAACGCAAATTCGGTAAAAGGCGTAAGCAGCGCCGCAACAACCGCCTCGATCATCAGAACCCTCCCAGCGCCAGCGAGCGGGCCTGGTCCAGATTGGCTTCGGTCAGAACGCTGGCGGTGTCGCCCCAGCCCACAACCTGCCGCGCCAACAGCAGCGTTTGGGGAAAGCACTGGCGCACAAGCGCAGCATCATGCAGCACCACCAGCACGGTGCGCCCTTCGCGATGCCAATCCAGGAGAATCTGCAGCAGCAAGTCGCAGGTTCCCTCATCGACAGCAGTAAAAGGCTCGTCCAGGATCATGACCGGCGCATCGCACACGATAAGACGGGCAAACAGCGCACGTTGCATTTGTCCGCCGGACAGGCTGGAAATCAGGTCGCGGGATTTATCTGTCAGCCCGACGGTGGCCAGCGCGTCATGAATGCGCTGGCGCTCGCCCTTGTCATAGCGCCGGAAGGCGCCCACGCGGCGCCAGGCCCCCATGGAGACCAGATCATAGGTGGTAATTGGAAAGCTGCGATCAATTTCGCTGATTTGCGGCAGCAGGGAAATACCGCCCCGGAAAGGATCGTGGATCGTTACCCTGCCGGTGCGCGCCGTCAGTTGCCCTGTTACTGTCTTGAGCAGTGTCGATTTACCGGCGCCATTGGGGCCCAGGATCGCTGTCAGTGAGCCCTCTACAAAGGTGCCCGTCACGCCGCTGAGCGCCGACACCCCATTCCAGCCTACGGTCACATCGTCAAGCCGAATCACTGGCCTGGCCGCGGTTGACGCCGCTGCAACGGGACGGTCAACACAGGCGCTGTTTGTCGCGGAGGGCATGGGCATAGTGTCAGTAAGAATCGGAAAGTGCGGATGCGGGCAATCAGCCGGCAATCGCGCCCAGCCAGCCGGCCGACCAGGCGATCAGGCCCCATAACAGCAGGATGACGCCCAGCACGGGCCCCAGCCTGCCAACGGCTGATGCCAGAAAAACCGTGGAAGTTGAATCGGCCGGCATGCGCAATGCGTCGCCAGTTGAAGAAAACGAACCACGCCGGCCTGCGACGGATGCCGCCGGTACGGTATCAGCAGCTTGGGCGCGCGCCTGCTCGACAAAAGGCATCCCTGTCACTGTGGGATAGACGCGCCGCAAGGTCGGGAACAGGATATCATTGTGCATAGTTGTCTGATTTAACGAATATGTTAATGGATGGATCAGCCGGATGGGTTAGCGGTCGTACGTCTGAGTAAAAACTGCCCGAGCGTCCCTTAAACAGCATTGAATACACTGCGCTGAATTACACCTACGCTGCAACTGCCTGAACGCTCTGCGGCCGCACCCTCAATTGCGTGCCGCCGGCATCCTTATCCCTGCCGCACCATTCTTCCAAAATGATATGTTATATCATAATACACAAATTAGGCGCTGAAATGGCCTAAAATAGCCTGAAAACTTCCTCCTCGCTGGCGATGGCAGTATCATTCCAACCATCCCCGCTCAACGATTGCCTGTCACATGACCCCCAGAACGCCACCCGATACAGATCACCCGGAACAGATGCACCAGCATGGCGCCCATGCCCACTCTGTGGCCTATCAGTTGCTGGAAGCCATTCGCCATTGCGAACAACGCGGCACCCGCCTGACACCGATTCGCCAGCACGTGCTCACCCTGTTGCTGGAAGCAGGCCGCAGCCTGAAAGCCTACGAACTGCTGGAGGCCATGAAGCAGCTGTATCCGCAGGCCAAGCCTCCCACGGTCTACCGCGCCCTGGATTTCCTGGTTGAAGAAGGCCTGATCCACCGACTGGATGCCGTCAATGCCTGGACCGCCTGCCAGGACGTATCGGGTCACCACCACGACCTGTTGATTGTCTGCACGCGTTGCGGCAAGGTCGCCGAACTGAGCGCCCCGCTTATCAGCCACCAGTTGCAGGACATGATACATGCAGCCGGTTTCATTCAGACAACAAGCGAAACCGAATTGCGCGCCATGTGCAAAGACTGCAGCCAAAAACAGGACGAAACGGCCTCGGCCCCATGATTGAAACCGGCAGCCCACCGCAACACGGCTGCCCTGGCTGAAACCGACGCTAACCCGCCCTTGCGGAATAAACAGGCCGATTGCACGGAACAGGCGTTCGGAAATAGGCGCGAGTAAGACACAATATCGCCACCCTCTTTCGCAAGAGGCGGCCGATGAACATCCATTATTATTGCCAGGCATACCAGAATGTAAATTTCATTACACAAATCAAGATCTTAGGGTTTATCCTCAGTATTGAGGTTTATTTTCTTCGAGAAACAATTAACGTTTGCGACTTTCGCAAAGCTATGATGTAATCCTGCGATTGACTTTAGGAACGTCTTTTTAGAACCGGCCGGTTTCTGTTGCCGGTAAGACGTTTAAAACGCTATGACCAAAACGCAAGCACAAGCAGATAAAATGATCCCTGTCACCGTTCTTACCGGTTTTCTGGGGGCAGGTAAAACCACACTCCTGAAACGCATCCTGACCGAATATCACGGCAACCGCATCGCCGTCATCGAAAATGAATTCGGACCGGAAAGCATAGATAATGAACTTCTGGTGCAGGATAGCGACGAGCAGATTATCGAGTTGTCCAACGGCTGCGTCTGCTGCACTGTTCGCGGCGATCTGCTGAACACGCTCAACGATCTTAAAATTCGCCATCAGAAAGGCGAGTTGAAATTCGAACGCGTGGTGATCGAAACCACCGGCGTAGCCAACCCCGGCCCGGTTTGCCAGACATTCTTCATGGACGACAGCGTCGCCGCTTTCTATCGGCTCGATGCCGTGATTACGGTGGTCGATGCCAAGCACGGCATGGAAACGCTGGACACCCAGCCTGAAGCCCAAAAACAGGTCGGGTTTGCCGATCGCATCCTGGTGTCCAAGAAAGACCTGGTCACAGACCAGGAATACAGCGCCCTGCGCCATCGGTTGCTGCATATGAACCCGCGCGCCGAAATCATGCCGGTTCAATTTGGCCAAATCGATATCAATAAGGTACTGGACATCAGCGGCTTTAACCTGAATACCATTCTTGACATTGATCCCGAGTTTCTGAAAGAAGAACACCCCGATGCGGCGCACGATCATGGGCACGATCATGATCACGGCCACGCGCATGGCGAACATCACGACCACGACCACCACCATCACGATCATCATCACGCTCACCATGATGATGAAATCGGTGCCTTTGTCTTCAAATCCGAAAAACCGTTCATACCGGAACGTCTTGAAGAGTTCTTAAGCGGTGTCGTGCAGGTGTTCGGTCCCGACCTGTATCGTTACAAAGGGATTCTCTACATGAAAGGTATGCGCCAGCGCATGATCTTCCAGGGTGTGCACATGCTAATGGGTGCAGAACCCGGTAAACCATGGGGGCCTAAGGAGAAGCCCTCCAACACCATGGTGTTTATTGGCCGTAAATTGCCCAAGGATGTCATCCTTAACGGGCTGAACCAGTGTCTGGTACAGAAATAGCGGACACTGAAGCATCATATTGCGCACACATGTGATCACGCAATCTCAATCCATTGTGCGCTATATTCAACATTATTGAAGTGATATATGGAGTGTTTTATGGCTAAGGCAGCTAAAAAAACAGATGCAACAACGCAAGCCCCTCTTCTGACTGAAGAGCAACTGCTCGCCATGCCCGAATCTGACTATATGAACGATGAGCAACTGGCGTTTTTCCGCGACCGCTTAAAGCGCCTGGAAGACGAGATCATCAATAATGCAGGCGTAACCACCGAAAATCTGCGTGAAACCCAGTTCGTGCCTGATCCGGCCGACCGCGCCACGATTGAAGAGGAACACGCACTGGAATTGCGCACCCGGGATCGCGAACGCAAGCTGCTCAAGAAAGTACAGCAATCGCTTGCCCATATCGAGTCGCGTGACTACGGCTGGTGCGAAGAAACCGGCGAACCTATCGGCCTGCGCCGTCTGCTGGCCCGTCCAACCGCCACTTTGTCGCTGGAAGCCCAGGAACGGCGCGAAAAACGCCAGAAAATGTACGGTGATTAATTAATTGATCCGGGTTCCTTGAAATCTTTCTGTGCCGCCCCTATCTAACTAGGGAAACAACAGGAAGGCTCTATGGAACAATTTCACGCTACTACCATCGTCTGTGCCCGACGCGGCAATCAGGTCGCGCTCGGCGGCGATGGCCAGGTCACTCTGGGCAATATTGTCATCAAAGGCACTGCCCGCAAAATCCGCCGCTTATACCACGATAAAATTCTGGCCGGCTTCGCAGGTGCGACGGCCGACGCCTTTACGCTTCAGGAACGCTTCGAAGCCAAGCTTGAAAAACACCAAGGCAACCTGATGCGCTCTGCGGTCGAACTGACCCGCGACTGGCGCACCGATCGCATATTGCGCCGGCTCGAAGCCATGCTGATCGTGGCGGATGCCGAACACACCCTTATTTTGACCGGAAACGGCGACGTACTGGAACCCGAAAACGGCATCGCTGCCATCGGCTCCGGTGGCGCCTATGCACAGTCAGCAGCCCTGGCGCTATTGCAAAATACCGACCTGGCGCCTGATGTGGTCGTCAAAAAGTCCCTGGAAATTGCAGGCGATCTGTGCATTTACACCAACAGCAACCATATTGTTGAAACACTCTAATCGGAAATATCAGAATGTCAGCGAGTGTCATGACCCCCAAAGAAATTGTCTCTGAACTGGACAAAAACATTGTCGGACAGAACAAGGCAAAAAAATCTGTCGCCGTTGCCCTGCGCAACCGCTGGCGTCGCCAGCAGGTGCCCGAGCCCTTGCGCAACGAAATTCACCCCAAGAATATTCTCATGATTGGCCCCACCGGGGTCGGCAAAACAGAGATCGCACGGCGCCTGGCCAAGCTGGCCAATGCCCCGTTCATCAAGATCGAGGCCACCAAATTCACTGAAGTGGGTTATGTCGGTCGCGATGTCGACACCATTATTCGTGATCTGGTCGAGATCTCCATCAAGCAGACCCGTGAGATGGAAACACGCAGGGTGCGGACCCAGGCCGAAGATGCAGCAGAAGACCGGATCCTGGACGTTCTGGTAGCGCCACCGCGCGACAGCAACGGCGAACCGCTGCGTCAGGAAAATACTGCCCGCCAGACCTTTCGCAAGAAACTGCGCGAAGGACAGCTGGATGACACAGAGATTGAAATCGAAGTGAACCAAGCCATGCCGCAAATGGAAATCATGGCGCCACCGGGCATGGAAGACATGACCGAGCAGCTCAAGGGCATGTTTGCTGGTCTGAGTCGGGAGAAAAAAAAGACGTCGAAAATGACCATCAAAAACGCCTTCAAGCTACTGGTGGACGAAGAAGCCGCCAAACGGGTCAATGAAGAGGAAATCCGTACCGCTGCGGTAAAAAACGCCGAGCAGCAGGGCATCGTCTTTCTCGATGAAATCGACAAGATCGCGACCCGTCAAGAAAACAGCGGTGGCGATGTTTCCCGCCAGGGTGTGCAGCGCGACCTGCTGCCATTGGTAGAAGGCACGACCGTCAATACCAAATACGGCATGGTGCGTACAGATCACATTCTGTTCATCGCCTCGGGCGCATTTCACCTGTCCCGTCCTTCGGACCTGATCCCCGAATTGCAGGGCCGCTTCCCCATCCGGGTAGAGCTCGATTCGCTGAACACCGCCGACTTCGTCCGCATTCTGTCAGACACCGATGCGTCCCTGACCAAGCAGTACACCGCGTTGATGGCCACCGAAGACGTAGCACTGGATTTTACTGACGAAGGCATCCATCGCCTGGCGGAACTGGCTTTTGACGTCAACGAGCGCACCGAAAACATCGGTGCACGTCGACTTTATACCGTCATGGAAAAACTGTTGGAAGATCTGTCATTCGATGCGACCACCAGCAGCGGCAAAGTCGTCAAAATCGACGCCGCCTATGTCAACAGCAAGCTGGAAGAAGCCGCCAGCAGCCAGGATCTGGCACGCTACGTACTGTAAGCAATTGCAGTCGGCAATACGGCTGAAAACGAAAAGGTGCAGGCACTCATATGAGTCCTGCACCTTTTTTTGCATCAGCCACTGGCTCGCGTACATTGGCCCGATGATCTGCACATCACGCAGGACTCGCGGCAGACTGGAAAATGAACAGGGTGGTTATTGCAGAATACGCCGATAGAGGATTTTACCGGGGTCTGCGGGCACAAGCACACGCGCTCACACCCAAAGCACTTTCGCTCTTCTGTGCCTGCCCTGCGCTGCCTGCACCGCTTTAAACTGCGGCGTCTGTCTGGATACTGCACTGGCGTACAACGAGCCATTGCCACGACCAACGCCCCCGGCAAGGTCTTCAGGCTAGTTGCTGATTTCCTTGATGACGTAGTCCTTGCCGACCCGTTCGGCAGTAAAACTGACCGAATCACCAGGCTTGATATCCTTGAGCAGCGCGGCATCGATCTTGTAGGACAGCGTCATGGCCGGCAACTTCAGATCGCTGATGGCGTCCTGCTTGATGGCAATCTTGCCCTGTTCAGGTTGAATGCGGCGCACTTCTCCGCTGCCCCGCCCCGTTTCCTGGGCGTGAGCGACGCTGGTGACAGCCATGGCTGCGGCCAGCCCCAACATCACAGTTGCAATTGACTTTTTCATGCGCATCTCCGGTGTTTGCATTTCAACCTTCATTTTAGGGCAAAAGACCGTGTCCGACGAAAAGGGTACGTTTCAGTCGTTACATGGCGCTTCAGGCTGCGAGGCACTTAGCCTGCATCGCAATACAGATCCACGACAGGGCAAAATTTCCCAATTGCATAACTGCATAATATACGCCAAACTTGTTGGTTCTGAAACTTGTGCCGTGATTATGATTACGACACAATAAAAATATCTTCGTAAACCCACATGTTCGTCTTATTCAAACATAAAGGACGGCAAATCCTGTACAAAACAGGCTCCGCCAAAGAAGCGCTGGCTTCTCACACGAACAGGCCGCATCCGTTGCTGGCTTACCGTGATGCAGCAGATTCGCCACAATGTCTGAGCCTGCCAGGACTGAGACTACATCCATTCTAAAGCCAATGGCAGAGCTATTTTGCGATCACCGTTAGCGCAAACTGGCGCGTTATCTTCCGATTTATTGGGACTGATGTGCAGCTGATCAATTCTGTGGATTACCACTGAAAAGGGATTCTTTATGATGAAAAAACACCCTCATCCAGGCCAGTTGATTCGAACAGATGTCATCGAACCTTCAGGCCTGGATATCACCGAGGCGGCCGCCCGGCTTGGCGTGTCCCGATTAACGTTATCGCGGCTGCTCAACGGCCATCATGGCGTGAGTCCTGATATGGCGCCGCGTCTGGAAAAAGCCGGCGCAGGCACAGCGCAATTGTGGATGCAGCTGCAGATGAACTACGAACTGCCCAGGTTGCGCGATAAGGATATAGGCAATGTGTCTTCACTCATCAAAAGGAGCTTCTGAGCACCATGAACGACCGACTAACTTCAATCATTACCAAAACCGGCGACGATGGCACCACCGGCCTGGGTGACGGTTCGCGTATCTCCAAAAACAGTATCCGCATTCAGGCTATCGGCGATGTAGACGAACTCAACAGCCAGCTTGGGCTGCTCCTGGCTGAACCGTCCCTGCAGCAAGACATTATCCAATTGCTGCAACAGGTGCAGCACCGACTGTTTGATCTGGGCGCAGAGCTTAGCGTGCCGGGCTATACCGCGCTGGCCGAAGATCACGTCACGATGCTGGAGCAGGCGGTGCAAACGTATCATACGACCCTACCCCCATTGCGCGAATTCATCCTGCCCGGCGGCTGCGTGGCGGCTGCGCAGGCACATGTATGCCGCAGCGTCTGTCGGCGCGCCGAACGCAGCGTGGTCGCCGTCAATGCTGCCGAACCTGTCAGCGACGCGGCCCGACATTATCTGAACCGGCTATCCGATTGCCTGTTCGTGATCGCCCGGGTTCTGAATCAGTGTGCAGGACGAAGCGATATCTTCTGGCAGGCCGCCGATAAAATAAAACCTTAGCCCACAAAGCACCCGTTTTTGGCTGGCCAAAACAAAAGCCCCGCAATCAACATACCAAGGGCATGACTGAAGACGGGGCGTTTGAAATTCTGGTGCCGGTTAAAGGAGTTGAACCCTCGACCTTCTGATTACAAATCAGCTGCTCTACCAACTGAGCTAAACCGGCGAAAGAAAGATTATATGTGAAGCTGGCGGGAAAAGTCCAGTTTTACGACATACAGGGTCAAAAAAGTCACATTCATGTCTTGTTTTAGCTGCAAAAACGCCATCCGGACCGTTGCCTGCACAGTTTGCACGGGCCTGGCCATGGCATGGCGCCAGCACTGGCCACTGCCGACCAGGGCGACCTGGTTACTTGACTACCTTAAGCCAGGGCGCCTTTTCTTTCGGTGTGGGCGACGGTGGAGGATCGTCGTCTGGCGATGACGGATCATGCGCATCGGAACCCATGTCGGTCAAATCGTACTCTTCGACCTCGAACTGCATCCCTTCCTGTGTCTCGCGTGCATAAATCGCTTCGACGCGCGCCACGGGGACGGAAATTTGCCGCGAAGACCCGCCAAATCTTGCCTGAAACTCGATCCAGTCATTGCCCATGATCAGGCGATTGGTTGCCATGGCGCCCACATTCAAAGTAATGCGTTCATCACGGATAAACTCCCTGGGTACCTGGCAGGCCGCATCGACATGGACCACCAGATGAGGGGTGTAGCCGGCATCGGTACACCACTCATGCCAGGCACGCAACAGATATGGTTTGGTAGATGGTTTTTCCATTCACTTTCCTTTTGTCTGCGGCTGTGTTAACTGTCCCGGAATGGATCAGCGACGCATCACCTTTTCTGACGGCGTCAAGGCCTCGATATATGCCGGGCGCGAGAAAATCCGCTCAGCGTATTTCTGGATCGGCGCTGCATTTTTGGGCAACTCGATACCGTAATGGTCCAGACGCCACAGCAGCGGCGCCATGGTCACATCCAGCATGGAGAACTCTTCACCCAGCATGTAGCGATTTTTGATCAGCAATGGCGCTAACTGAGACAGACGGTCGCGGATCATGCGGCGGGCATTTTCCAGCTTCTTCTCGTCGGAACGGGCAGAACGATCTTCCAGCACCCCAACGTGAACAAACAGCTCTTTTTCAAAATTATGCAGGAACAAGCGGGTACGCGCGCGCATGACCGGGTCAGCAGGCATCAGTTGAGGATGCGGAAAACGCTCGTCAATGTACTCATTGATAATATTGGATTCGTACAGAATCAGGTCGCGCTCTACCAGGATGGGCACGCGACCGTAGGGGTTCATGACCGAGATATCCTCGGGCTTGTTGAACAGGTCAATATCACGAACCTCAAAGTCCATGCCTTTTTCGTATAGGACGAAACGGCAGCGTTGAGAAAATGGACACGTGGTTCCAGAATATAGCACCATCATGGTGTGCAGTCTCCCGCAAAAAATAAAAAAAAGAAAAGGTCAGTGCCATCATACAACAAGCACTGACCCGAATCACAGTGGTTCTGACATCGGCAACAAAGGGAGGGTTTTGCACTCCCCCCGACTGCCACCGACAACGCTTACTTAACGTGTTTCCAGTAAGACGCGTTCAGCCTCCAGACAACGATAAAGAACAGTCCGAGGAACAACAGCACCCATACGCCCACCTTCTTGCGCAGCAGTTGTTCCGGCTCGGACATCCAGCCCAGAAATGCGGTCAGGTCAGCAACGTCGTTATCAAACTGCGCCTGTTTGGATGGATCCAGATACTTCAGTGTCGAGTGTGACGATGCACTGCCATGATACTCAGGCAGGGGCTCGTCGCTCACGACAGACTTGAAGCCTTCGGAGTCCACTTTCGTGATGATCTTGCGCCATTCCTGCTTGCCGTCTTTTTCCACAGGATGGATGTCGACAGTTTCCAGTTCGCGCGGCCCTTGCAGGTTCCACATGGCATGCGGCATACCTACGTTCGGGAACAGCAGGTTGTTCCAGCCCAAAGGACGGGACGCATCGCGGTAGAACGTACGCAGGTAGGTGTAGATGTAGTCAGTACCGTCCTGGCCCATATTGGCAGCCTTGGCGCGCGCCATGACCGACAGGTCAGGCGGAGCTGCACCAAACCAGGCTTTGGCGTCAGCCGGGCTCATGGCAACGTGCATGAGTTCACCGACCTTATCGCCGGTAAACAGCAAGTTTTCCTTGATCTGCTCTTCGGTCAGGCCAAGTTCCGTGAGCTTGTTGTAGCGCATGGCATTGGCACTGTGACAATTCAGACAGTAGTTGACGAAAAGCTTCGCGCCATTTTGCAAAGAAGGCAGATGATTGACACGGTTGGGGGCACGATCCCACTCCATGCCGCCTTCGGCGGCCAGGACAGGAGTGGCAAAAGTGACGACCAATAACAATGCGCCTATTAACTTTTTAAACATGTTCATTCCTGTATTTTTCAACTTAGTGGGGATGGAAGGTCACACGATCAGGGACTTTCTTGAACGTGCCCAGCCGGCTCCAGATTGGCATGAACAGGAAGAAAACCAGGTAAATCAGTGTACCCACTTGAGAAATAATATTCAGGACAGGACCTGGCGCCTTCGTACCAATGATGCCCAGGATCACGAAGTTGATCAGGAATACCGCATACACCAGCTTGTGCCAGCCTGGACGGTAGCGGATTGATTTGACCGGGGAATGATCAAGCCAAGGCATGAAACCCAGGATGACCACGGTGCCACCCATAATAACCACACCCCAGAATTTCGCATCGTAGACACGCAGGGCAACCGCAACCAGCACCAGAATAACCGGGAAAATGATTTTCCAGACACCCTTGAGATTTTTGCTAAACAGCAGGCCTACGGCAAAGATCAGCGCCAGGGCAACCAGCACCCAGGTAAATTCATCTGTTGTTGCACGCAGCATGGAGTAGAACGGCGTGAAATACCAGACAGGCGCAATATGCGGCGGTGTCTTGAATGCATCGGCCGGCAGGAAGTTATTGGCTTCCAGGAAGTAACCACCCATGGTTGGCGCAAAGAACATGATTGCGGCAAAAACAATGAGAAAACCGACAACGCCCATCAGATCGTGTACGGAATAGTACGGATGAAAGGGAATGCCGTCCAGCGGACGACCGCTGGCATCTTTCTTCTCTTTGATTTCAATGCCGTCCGGGTTGTTCGAGCCAACTTCATGCAGGGCGATAAGGTGGGCAGCGACCAGACCAATGAGCACCAGCGGAATGGCAATCACGTGGAAAGCAAAGAAGCGGTTGAGTGTGGCATCGGATACGACGAAGTCGCCACGAATCCAGATGGACAGGTCAGGACCGACATAAGGAATAGCGGAGAACAGATTCACAATCACCTGGGCGCCCCAGAATGACATTTGACCCCATGGCAGCAGATAACCGAAGAAGGCTTCCGCCATCAGACAGAGGAAAATGGCCACGCCGAAGATCCAGACCAGTTCGCGCGGTTTACGATAAGAGCCGTAGAACAGGCCACGCAACATGTGCAGATACACGACCACAAAGAACATGGAAGCGCCGGTAGAGTGCATATAGCGGATGATCCAGCCATACGGCACTTCGCGCATGATGTATTCCACCGATGTGAACGCCAGGGCGGCATCGGGTTTGTAGTGCATGACCATGAAAATACCGGTCACGATCTGGATAACCAGAACCAGCAGAGCCAGTGATCCGAAGAAATACCAGAAATTGAAGTTTTTGGGTGCGTAATACTCGGACAGATGGGCTTTCCACAGACTTGTCAGTGGGAAACGCCGATCAACCCAACCCAACAATCCTGTCGTTTCGACAACTTTTTCGCCAGCCATTTTACAGGGCTCCTTTTCTAACTAGGCAAGAGATCAGACGGATCATTGGGATCAGCCTTCCGCTTTTTCTAAACCGACCATAATGGTGTTATCGTCGATAAAGTAATAAGGGGGAATGAGAAGATTGTCAGGCGCGGGCTGATTTTTGAAAACCCGGCCGGCCAGATCAAAATGGGAACCATGGCAAGGGCAAAGAAAGCCGCCTTCCCAGTCGGCACCCATACCCTCGGAACCGCCGATGGCGAAACGGGGTGAAGGAGAACAGCCCAGGTGTGTGCAGATACCAACGCAAATAAACCATTCCGGCTTGCGTGAACGGCCTTCGTTCTTGGCAAAATCGGGGGTGTAGTCAGGACGCTCGGACTTTGGATCGGCAAGGTGCGAATCGTTTTTGGTCAGCCCGTCAATCATGGCCTGCGTACGGCGGATGACCCACACCGGCTTGCCCTGCCATTCGGCGGTGATCATGCCGCCTGGGGCAATGCCGCCCAACGCGATTTCCACTGGCGCACCAGCTGCTTTGGCCCGATCGGACGGGTTCATTGATGCTACAAAGGGAACGGCCGTTGCCACTCCTGCCACACCACCGACCGCACAGGCTGTACCCAGCCAGAAGCGTCTTTGCGGATCAGAGGGAAGCACCGCTGGCGTAGCGGGCCCCTGATTATCATACTGCTGTATAGAATCCTGACTCATTATCCATCCTTGTTGATACACTCAAGGTACTAAAATTTACTATATTTTATGTGTACATAATTTGGCAACCGTTTATTATATACCGGTGCCCGTGCCGGGCGTGGGAAAAAGGACATAATCATGAGTAAAGGTTTTATAAACGAGTTCAAAGAGTTTGCAGTCAAAGGCAACATGATTGATCTGGCGGTTGGTGTGATTATCGGCGCCGCTTTCGGAAAGATCATTGACTCTTTAGTGAAAGACGTCATCATGCCCTTGATCAATTTCATCCTCGGTGGGTCTGTTGATTTTGCCAATAAATTCATTGTCTTATCCGAGCCTGCTGGCTATGCTGGAGCACGCACCTACGAAGCCATGAGCAAAGCCGGCGCCATCTTGCTGGGCTATGGCAATTTTCTCACAATCTTCCTTAATTTCATCTTATTGGCACTGGTTGTCTTCTGCCTGGTCAAAGCCGTTGCCAAAGCGCGCGCCACCTTTGAACGAGAAAAAGAGGCCGAAGCTGCCGCCGATCCGGCCGATGTCGCCCTGCTCAAAGAGATCCGCGATCTGCTGCGTCAGAAACCTACGGTCTGACCTGCTACGCTCATTGTCACCGCAGGCCTCGGCTCCTGAGGCCTGACCCTAACGGCAAGACCTGCAGTAAAAAAACAACATCTGTGATCAATCGCAGATGTTGTTTTTTTATCCGGCAGCATTTCATTCGGATTGCCATGGCAGGCAAAGGGACAAGCTGCACGGCGGCATCTGTCACTGTGACCACGGAGAATATGCGTGTCCCAGCCATCACTGACGCGCTGCGCTACACGGGGTTGGGCAGATCCACGAACTCTACATCCAGGCCGAAGCGCGCTGCTACAGCCTGCCCCAGCGCCTGAACACCATAGCGCTCGGTCGCATGATGGCCGGCGCCAATATAGGCCACGCCCGATTCCATCGCCTGATGATAGACCTGTTCCGACGCCTCTCCGGTCAGATAGACATCCACCCCGCGCGCAATCGCCTCTTCGAACATGCCCTGGGCGCCACCGGTGCACCAGGCAATACGCTGCAACGGCTGCTCACTGTTGCCTATAAGCAACGGATGCCGCTCCAGGGCCGATTCAATTTGCGCACCCAGATCGCCCAGCGTACGCAGACCGGGCGGCAATGTGCCCGACCAGATCAAACCGCCTCTGCCAAATACGACCGGCTGTCCGCTGCCGTCCTCGGCCCGATCGGGAATAAGGCCCAGAATCCTTGCCAATTGCGCATTGTTGCCCCATTCCGGGTGCGCATCCAGCGGCAAATGGTAGCCAATGATGTTCAAGCCATGCCTTATCGCCAATTGCATGCGATGATATTTACTGCCGACCACACAGGGATTCTCGCCTTTCCAGAACCATCCGTGATGAACAAGAACGGCATCGGCGCCTTTGTCTGCAGCAATTTGCAACAGTCTCGCCGAGGCAGTAACGCCCGTAATCACCTTTTTTATTTCGGCCTTACCCTGCACCTGCAGCCCGTTTGGTGCATAATCTTGAAAGAGGGCTGGTTGTAGTTGCTGGTCCAGCCAGCCCAGCAAATCCTGCACGAAAATTTTATTCACGACGTTTTCCTATGTATCGTTTTTGGTTACTGTTATCTCAGGCGATCACCGTCTGCCTGGCGTTGGTATTCACCATTACAACATTGCGCCCGGGCTGGCTGACGCCTGGCGCCAGCGACAGTCCACGCGTTCCGCCCGCCACGGTGCTTACATCAGCCGACGAGAGCCTGAGCTTTACCTCGGCCGTTGCCGCTGCCACGCCTTCCGTTGTGAATATCTATACCACAAAGAACATCGAATCGCCTTTCAAAAACTTGCCGGATGTTCCTGCGCTCAAACCCTTTATCAAGGATAACAAGGATCTGAACACAATGGGGCCCACCAATCTGGGTTCTGGTGTTATCGCCTCGGACAAGGGCTATATTCTGACCAACTATCACGTGATCGAAGCGGCCGATTCCATTGAAGTGGGCCTGGCAGACGGGCGCAAGGCCCCTGCCAAACTGAT
Organism: Advenella sp.; assembly: GCF_052108595.1. Lineage (NCBI taxonomy): Bacteria > Pseudomonadati > Pseudomonadota > Betaproteobacteria > Burkholderiales > Alcaligenaceae > Advenella > Advenella sp. The sequence goes on along the minus strand of NZ_JBQEAU010000008.1, from coordinate 47,804 downwards.
CGGCACCGACCCCGATACGGATCTGGCTGTGCTCAAGGCCGATCTTCCCGACCTGCCGGTCATCCACTACAACGCCGGCAATACGCCACGGATCGGCGATGTGGTCCTGGCAATCGGCAACCCGTTCGGCGTGGGCCAGACAACCACCATGGGTATTGTATCGGCGCTGGGTCGTACCGGCCTGGGAATCAATACCTATGAAAATTTCATTCAAACCGATGCCGCCATCAATCCGGGCAACTCCGGCGGAGCACTGATCAATACACGCGGCGATCTGATCGGCATAAACACGGCCATCTATACCGAATCGGCTGCCGGTGGCTCGCTGGGCATCGGCTTTGCCACGCCGGCCGATACCGCCATGCGCATCATGTACGAAATCATCAAGACCGGCAGCGTTTCGCGCGGCTGGCTTGGCATAGAGCCACAGGACATCACCACCGATCTGGCCAGGGCGTTCAATCTGAAAAACACCAATGGGGTGATTATTGCCACACTGGCCCCGAATGGTCCGGCCGGACAGGCTGGCCTGCTGGTTGGCGACATCCTGCTGGCGGCCAATGGCGAAGACATTCCCGGCACCGATCATTTGCTGAACAAAATCGCCGAATTTGCGCCCCAATCCAAAGTCACCTTCACCGTTTTGCGCGGCGGCAAAAAGCACGACTTCATCGTAACGCTGGGTAAACGGCCGCAGGTAAGCACCACCAACTGATCGCGACCGATACGGCAGACAGGCGGTCCGGCCGTATCCTTCTGCCGCACACTTCCTGTCACGTCACCTTCATCCTGCCGGCCGCATCAAAACAATACCAACGCGCGAATCGCAGCCGCTGGCCATCATCCATGAGCTCCACCGTGCTCGCTTGCCGCACCCGTGACACCACTGCGTCTGCCGCGCACCAACGCAGCAATGAGGATCGCATTGCACGCAGAAAATTCAATAGTCTGAAATGGATGACAGCGGGATGACTGAATGCTAGGGATGATACGCACAGCGGGTGAACAGCTGCCCGGACAAAGCCGTAGCGTGGAAACGACAGAGACCGCAGGAGGGAAAGCGAAAGTAAGAAAGAAGAATAAGAGAAAGTAGAAACGACCAAGAGAGGCGCGACAGCATCAACAGGAGCGATCTGCGCCACGCCGTTATCGCGCCAGAAAACTGCAATACCCCGCTGTAATACGACGGCTGCCGCAGGTCCTCTGCCTGCACCGCCGCTGCGCACGGCCGGCACCGCCTATGCGGCTTCGACCACGACCGGTGTACCGCTAGGGGCCATCGCGCCCGTACAGGCAGATCGCCCTACTCTTCAGATTCTGATTCCTGCTGATCCAATTTGCTGATTTTGACAAAGCGCGCGGCAAACAGCCCCAGCTCAAACAACAGGCACAAGGGAACCGCCAGCAGAAATTGCGACATGATATCGGGCGGCGTCACCACCGCCGCCACCACAAAGGCCCCGACAACGACATAGCCGCGCATTGCCTTGAGCTTGTCCACTGAAATCATGCCGGTACTGACCAGCACGACAACGACAATAGGCACTTCAAACGTGACGCCAAAAGCCAGGAACATGGTCATCACAAAGCCAAGATACGCCTCGATATCAGGCGCGAAATTGATAGACTCGGGCGAGACCATGGCGATGAAATGAAAGACGGTATGGAAAACAATGTAGTAGCAGAATGCCATCCCGAAAAAGAACAGCATCGTGCTGGAGACAACCAGCGGCATGGCCAACTGTTTCTCATGGCGATACAGGCCCGGCGCGATAAAAGCCCAGGCCTGGTGCAGCACGTAAGGCAGGGCAATCATGAACGCAAGCAGCAGCGTTACTTTAAGCGGAACCAGAAACGGCGTGATCACGCCGGTGGCGATCATCCGGTTGCCGGCCGGCCACGACGCAATCATGGGCTGGGCAATGAAATCGTAGACCGCGCCCGTACCAGGATAGATACACAGAATGGCAAAGAGTCCGATCACGGCCAGTAGCGCCCTGATCAAGCGCGTACGCAATTCGATCAGATGGGAAAAAAAGCTGTCTTCAGGCAGACTTTCCTGCGCGTTGTCGGGAGGAAGAATTGGATTGGCCATCAGGAATGCTTATCGGAACGGGTAACGGCAGAAGCAGGTGCATCGGCTTCTGTGGATTTGACATCGGGCCGATCAGCCGCGGCAGGCAAGGGTGAAGCAGTCTTCTGCGCAGCCTGGGGGGCAGACTTGTCAACAGACGAGGGGCCGACAGCTGCGGTCGCTGTTTTGCCTGCGGCCGTCGCATCGGCGCCAACAGCAGGCTCGACAGGAGGCTCTGCCAGCGGCGCCATCAGGTCTGCAACCCCTGCTGTAGTCGATTGCGGACCGGCCACCGTGGACGCGGCGGCTGGCGCAACCCTTTTCGATGAATCGGCGTCGGCCCCGGTGGCATCAGCCTGTGTATCAGCCGCAAGATTGCCTGCGGCTGTGGTGTCTGATTCGCTTTGTTGTGTTGCCGTGGTGTTCGGACTAACGCTATCGCGTAGCGAATTGCCTGTACGCTCCAGGTCATCCCGCAGGGCATTGACCGGGTTGCGCAAGGCGCTCGCAGTATCTTCGACCGACGATTTGACGTCGCTGACCGCAGACTGCATTTCTTCTTTGATTTTAGCAATTTCCTGGATATCCACTTCCCGCTGAATATCGCTTTTGACATCGCTCACGTAGCGCTGCGCACGACCCACCAGATGGCCCAACGTACGGGCGACCGTAGGCAGGCGTTCGGGGCCGATCACAATGAGCCCCACAACACCGATAACGAACAGCTCTCCGAAACTTAAACCAAACATACTTGCTACTTTTCAAGAAGATCGGCGGGGTATGCCGCAGCTGATGCCGACCGTCGGCACGACGTATTTACTCAGACTTGTCGCGAGCCTGCACGTCGATCGCATCCGGGTTGGAGCGCGCAGCCGTGTCGGGCCGTGCAGGATCCTGCGTGTCGGCTACCTTGCGATTGAGCCCATCGTCTTTGGACGAATCGGCTTCTTCGTTGGCATCCTTGACGCCTTTTTTGAATCCCTTGACTGCACCGCCCAGATCTTCGCCTACGTTGCGCAGCTTTTTGGTACCGAAAATGAGGGCGACAATGACCAGTACGATCAACCAGTGCCAGATACTTAGACTGCCCATGTTTTACTCCTGAAATCAGATTGCGTGAATACGCATACTATACCAATTAATTGGCGAATCAATAGGGAAATATCATGACCGTAATCGCAGTTATGCACTGCGGTCCGGCGCGCTATCGGCGCCTTCATGACTACGCGCTGCCTTTTCCTCAAGCCCGGACAGGCCTTCGCGGCGTGCCAGCTCGGCCAGTACATCTTCAGGTCGAAGCCCATAATGGGTTAGCGCGACCAGACAGTGAAACCACAAATCAGCCGTTTCAGACACAATCCGCTCGGGTACGCCGTCTTTGGCGGCCATCACCAGTTCGGTTGCTTCCTCTCCGATTTTCTTGAGAAAAGCGTCGGGCCCACGCGCCAGCAATTTGGCGGTATATGACGATTGTGAATCACCGCCGGCCTGTGGCCTGCGCGTTTCCAACACATCGGCCAAACGAACCAGAATATCGGTAGTGGGTGCCGGAAGGGTATCTTGCGTCATTTGTACATACTCTGCGGATCCTTGAGCACCGCATCGGTTATCTGCCATTGCCGTGCATCCGCACTGCCGGTGAGTTCGCGAAAAAAACAACTCTCGCGGCCTGTATGGCAGGCCACGCCGCCCTGCTGCTCAACGGTAAGCAGTATGACGTCTCCATCGCAATCGAGACGCAGCGAACACACCCGCTGGGTATTGCCCGACTCTTCGCCCTTGCGCCAGAGCCGCTTGCGCGACCGCGACCAATAGACGGCTCTGCCGGTTTCCGCGGTTTCCTGAAGCGCCTCGCGAGTCATCCAGGCAACCATCAGAATCCGGCCACTTTGCCAGTCCTGCGCGATAGCAGGCACCAGGCCGTCCGCGTCGAATACTACGTCATCTATCCAGTTCATTGAGTGTTCCTGACCTGTATCCCGTGTTCGGCCATATACGCCTTGGCCTGCGCGATACTGTAATCGCCGTAATGGAATATGCTGGCGGCCAGCACCGCGCTGGCGCGGCCTTCGTTAACACCGTCGCAAAGATGTTGCAAATTGCCAACCCCGCCGGAGGCGATGACCGGCACCGCCACAGCATCGGAAATGGTTCGGGTCAGCTGCAGGTCAAACCCCGCTTGCGTGCCGTCCTGATCCATGCTGGTAATCAATAATTCACCGGCACCATAGCGGGCCATGCGTACGGCCCAGGCAACAGCGTCGATGCCCGTGGGCTTGCGCCCGCCATGGGTAAACACTTCCCAGCGCGGCGGCTCACCTGGCGCCGAGACCCGGCGCGCATCCACAGCCACCACAATGCACTGTGAACCGTAATAATCGGCGCAGGCACGCACCAACTCGGGTTCATTCACAGCCGCACTATTAATAGATACCTTGTCGGCGCCGGCATTGAGCAGGCGTTGCACGTCGGGCAGCGCCCGCACTCCACCACCGACCGTGAGCGGAATAAACACTTCCGATGCCACCTGCTCTATCATGGACAAGGTTAGATCCTTGCCATCACTGGTAGCCGTAATGTCCAGGAAAGTGAGTTCGTCGGCCCCCTGTTCATTGTAGCGCCTTGCGATTTCCACCGGGTCACCGGCATCACGCAACTGGACAAAATTCACGCCCTTGACGACGCGCCCGGCCGTTACATCAAGGCACGGTATGACGCGGGTGGTCAGGGTGTGCGCGGCAGCCGTAGAATGTGTCACTCCTGCTCGTCCCCGTTCAGCTCGTCAGCCATTTCCTGTGCCGCTTGAAAATCCAGCGTGCCTTCGTAGATGCTGCGGCCCAGAATAACGCCTTCGACGCCGTCCTGTTCGACCTCGCACAAAGCTTCGATATCTGTCAGGTCCGTGACGCCGCCCGAGGCAATGACCGGAATCCTGACATGCTGGGCCAGACGCACCGTGGCTTCGATATTGACGCCACTCAACATGCCGTCGCGGCCGATATCGGTGTAGATAATGGACTCAACGCCGTAGTCTTCGAACTTGCGGCCAAGATCGAGCACATCGTGCTTGGTCAGTTTGCTCCACCCATCGGTCGCAACCTTGCCATCCCTGGCATCGAGCCCCACAATGATGTTGCCCGGAAAAGCGCTGCAGGCATCCTGCAGAAAGCCAGGATCCTTCACCGCCGCCGTCCCGATAATGACATATTCGATGCCGAAATCCAGATACCGTTCAATGGTATCCAGATCGCGGATGCCACCGCCAATCTGCACCGGGATGTCGTCTCCGACGGCCCGCACGATGGCCCTGATCACATCTTCGTTTTTGGGCTTGCCAGCGACGGCCCCGTTCAGGTCGACCAGATGCAGGCGTCTTGCGCCCTGGTCATACCATTGTTCCGCGACGGTAACCGGGTCTTCGGAAAAAATGGTGGCATCCTGCAAGTCCCCCTGGCGCAGGCGGACACAACGTCCGTCCTTCAAATCAATGGCTGGTATGAGCAGCATAACAATCAGATTATCAAAATAAGAATAAAATTAAAATTATGAACGCATGATGCGGTTTCACAATTCACCCAACTGCCATGACCTTCATGGTCAGATATCCCAGTTTACAAAATTCCGATAAAGACGCAAGCCTAATTGCGCGCTTTTCTCGGGATGAAACTGTACTGCAAAGATATTGTCCCGCGCCACAGCGCAGGTAAAATGGTGTCCGTATACGGTTTCTCCCACCGAAATGGCGGTTTCTGCCGGATCGACATAATAACTGTGGACGAAATAAAAATAGCTATCATCCGGAATGCCTTCCCACAATGCATGCGGTTTTGCCTGCTTTACCCGGCTCCAGCCCATGTGCGGCACTTTGAGCAGGCGTGCCTCGTGCTGCACCAGCGCGGCAGACGTATCAGACTGTTCCTGCAAATTCACGGCAAATTGCGGTCCGGCAAACTTGCGCACAGTGCCGGGAAAAATACCCAAACATGGTACATCGCCTTCTTCACTGTGCTGCATCAGCATCTGCTCACCAACACAGACGCCCAGCAGGGGCTTGCTATCGGCGGCGCGTTGCACTGCCTCCATCAGCCCAGAACGCTGCAAGTTGCGCATGCAATCGGGCATGGCCCCCTGCCCAGGAAAAACAATCCGGTCTGCCTTCTCAAGCGCCGCCACGTCGGAGGCCAGATAGACATCCGCTTCGCTTGCCGCATGACGCAAGGCGCGCTCTACTGAATGCAGGTTTCCCATGCCATAGTCGACAATGGCAATTTTGCTGCTCATGAACGCATTCCCGCCATTACAGCACGCCCTTGGTCGACGGAATCATGCCTTCGCTGCGCGCATCGGGGGTCAGCGCCATGCGCAGCGCCCGTCCGAATGCCTTGAAAACGGTTTCGGCCTGATGATGCGAATTGGTGCCGCGCAAATTGTCGATATGCATTGTGACCAGCGCATGGTTGACAAAGCCCTGGAAAAATTCACGCATCAGATCGACGTCAAAGCGCCCGACGTGCGAGCGAGTAAACGGAATATGATATTCAAGGCCGGGGCGGCCGGAAAAATCAATGACCACGCGCGATAAGGCTTCATCCAGCGGCACATAGGAATGGCCGTAGCGGGTTATTCCCTTTTTGTCGCCCACCGCCCTGGCCACGGCCTGGCCCAGTGTAATGCCGACATCTTCCACAGTGTGGTGATCGTCGATATGCACATCGCCTTCACATTTGATGTCAAGGTCAATGAGGCCATGGCGCGCAATCTGGTCGATCATGTGATCAAGAAAAGGCACGCCGGTATTAATGGACTGTTTGCCTGTGCCATCCAGGTTCAGTGAAACCGCGATACGGGTTTCATTGGTATTTCGGGTAATGTCAGCGGTTCGCATAACTTATCGTCAGGTAGTAGTGTTCAGGCGGTAACGCGCACTCTGCGCGTGCGCAGCAAGGCCTTCGCCATCGGCCAGTTCGGCGGCAATCGCCCCTAGTGTAATCGCTCCTGCCTCGGACACCTGGATAATACTGCTGCGTTTCTGAAAATCATAGACGCCCAGCGGCGAGGAAAAGCGGGCGGTACGTGCAGTGGGCAGCACATGGTTGGGTCCGGCGCAATAGTCGCCCAGCGCTTCGGACGAAAACCGTCCCAGAAAAATCGCACCGGCATGGCGGATTTTCTCGGCAAGCGCAGGCGCATTTGCGGTGGAAATTTCCAGATGCTCGGGTGCAATTTCATTTGCAATAGACACTGCTTCGTCAAGATTCTGCACCAGAATCAATGCGCCGCGGTCAGACAGGCTTTTGGCAAGAATCTGGGCACGCGGCATGGTCGGCAACAGGCGCACGATCGCTTCCTGCACTTTTTCCAGGAAATCGGCATCGGGGCACAGCAAAATAGCTTGGGCCAATTCGTCATGTTCGGCCTGGGAAAACAGATCCATGGCGATCCAGTCTGCCGGCGTGGTGCCGTCACAGATAATCAGGATCTCGCTGGGGCCGGCAACCATATCAATGCCTACGGTACCGAAAACCCGGCGCTTGGCCGCAGCCACATAGGCATTGCCAGGACCGACAATTTTATCCACGGCGGCAATACTATCGGTGCCGTACGCTAGCGCCCCCACCGCCTGGGCGCCACCGATGGCAACCACGCGATCAACCCCGGCCACGGCGGCGGCAGCCAGCACCAGCGGGTTGCGCACGCCATCGGGCGTTGGCGTGACCATAATGATTTCGCCCACCCCAGCTACCTTGGCCGGAATCGCGTTCATCAGCACCGAAGAGGGATAAGCCGCCTTGCCTCCCGGGACGTAAAGACCGACGCGATCCATGGGCGTGATTTTCTGGCCCAGCACCGTACCGTCCTCTTCCTGGTACTGCCAGGATTCGGCTTTCTGCCGGTCATGATACATGCGCACGCGTTGCGCCGCCTGCTCCAGCGCCTTGCGACGTGCCGGCTCCAGCGCGTCCAGCGCAGCCTGGCACTCTGAGGGCGAAATGTCCAGATCTGCCATCTCGTTAACCGGCAAACGGTCGAATTTGGCCGTGTATTGCAGAACGGCAGCGTCGCCGCGCTGCCGGACGTCCTGCAAAATGCCGGCAACGGCCTGTTCGATATGGGCGTCTTCGCTGGCCTCAAAAGCCAGCAGCCGGCGCAGCTTACCCGCGAACCCATCGGCACGGGAGTCCAGTCGATTAATTACAGGTTTCATAGCTTCAGATCATCCCTGCGAGGGCGTTGCGTGTTCAAAGGCATCCAGAATGGGCTGCAAGACCGCGGCACGGGTTTTGAGCGCGGCCTGGTTGACGATCAGCCGGGAAGACACGGGCATGACATCTTCGACGGCGACCAGGCCATTGGCGCGCAGGGTGCCTCCGGTAGAGACAACGTCGACAATGGCGTCGGCCAGCCCGACCAGCGGCGCCAGCTCCATGGAGCCGTACAGCTTAATAATATCAACATACACGCCCTTGCGGGCAAAATGCTCCCGCGCCACGTTAACGTACTTGGTGGCCACGCGCAGGCGCGCGCCCTGGCGCACCGCTGCTTCATAGTCAAACCCATCGCGCACGGCAACGGCCAGACGACAGCGTGCGATATTCAGGTCAATAGGCTGATACAGCCCGCCCGGATGTTCTTTGCTGTATTCGTACAGCACGTCTTTGCCGGCGATGCCGAAGTCTGCCGCACCATATTGCACATAAGTGGGCACATCAGAGGCGCGCACAATCAAAATCCGCAGATCATCGCGGCTGGTAGGCAGTATCAGCTTGCGTGACTGGTCGGGATGCTCAGTCACGACGATGCCTGCCTGCTCCAGCAGCGGCAGCGTTTCTTCGAAGATACGCCCTTTTGACAGGGCCATGGTCAGTTGGGGATTCTGTGTCATGAGTATCAGCTCCGCAGTCGCTGGATGTCGGCGCCCACCGCTTGCAGCTTGTCTTCCATTTTTTCGTAACCACGATCCAGATGGTAGATGCGATCGATGATGGTTTCACCGGTCGCTGCCAGTCCGGCGATGACCAGGCTGGCAGAGGCCCGCAGATCGGTCGCCATGACCTGAGCGCCCATGAGTTGCTGCACGCCGTTGATGACGGCCGTGTGACCGTCCAGTTCAATATCGGCACCCATGCGCATCAGTTCGGGTACATGCATGTAACGGTTTTCGAATATGTTTTCGACAACGAATGCCGTACCGACTGCCACTGTATTGAGTGCCAGCAACTGGGCCTGCATGTCTGTTGGAAAGCCTGGATACTCACGGGTCCGAAAGCCCACGGCTTTGGGCCGTGTCTGCATAGAGGCGCGAATCCAGTCCGCGCCTGTTTGAATCGTCAGGCCGGCGTCGATAAGCTTGTCCAGCGTCGCGCCCATGGTGTCGGGCGCGGCATTGCGCAACATGATGTCGCCACCGGTTGCACCGACGGCGCACAGGAAAGAACCGGCTTCGATACGGTCGGGCACCACCGTGTAGTCTGTGCCGTGCAGGCGCTCAACGCCGTCAATCACGATCCGGTCCGTGCCATGCCCGGAAATGCGCGCGCCCATGGAGATCAGCATTTCAGCCAGGTCCACCACTTCCGGTTCGCGTGCGGCATTTTCCAGCACAGTCTGGCCTTCAGCCAGTGCCGCAGCCATCAGAAACTGTTCGGTACCGCCCACGGTCACCATATCGGTCACAATGGATGCGCCCTTCAGGCGCGTAGCGCTTGCCACGACAAAGCCATGTTCCACGGCAATGTCTGCGCCCAGCGCCGTCAGTCCCTTGATGTGCTGGTCTACCGGGCGCTGGCCAATGGAGCAGCCGCCAGGCAGACTGACCTTGGCCTGCCCAAACCGGGTCAGTAGCGGCCCAAGGACCAGGATAGAAGCACGCATGGTTTTCACCAACTCGTACGAGGCTTCCAGATTGGTGATCTGGTCGGCCTGCAGATGCACAATACCACCGGCTTCCTGGGTGATTTTAACGCCCAGGTCGGCCAGCAGACGCACTGTGGTGCTGATGTCATTGAGCTGCGGCACATTGCGCAGCGTCACGGGCTCTGCTGTGAGCAGCGCGGCGCACAGGATAGGCAAGGCCGCATTCTTGGCGCCAGAGATGGTGATTTCTCCGTCCAGGCGTCGCCCGCCGACAATTCTGAGTTTATCCATGCTTGCGGTACTCTTCGGGGGTCAGGGTTTTCATTGAAAGCGCGTGAATTTCGGCTTTCATTCTTTCGCCCAGCGCTGCGTACACCGCCTGGTGCCGTGCAATGGGGCGTTTTCCTTCAAAAACAGTGCTGACGATCAGCGCTTCGAAGTGCGAGCCATCGCCGCGCACTTCAATGTGCTCACAGGGCAGGTGCGATTCGATGTAGTGCTGAATCTGTTCGGGAGTAGGTAACATAGTTATGTCCGGAGTTTATATCCCTGCGCAAGCAGACGCAGGGCGTAGGCAGAGAGCAACACGAAAAAGGCCGCCACCACGGCCACACTGTGCCATGGTGAGACATCCGATACTGCGAAGAATCCGTAACGGAACCCGTCAATCATATAGAAAACCGGGTTCCAGTGCGATACCGATTGCCAGAATGGGGGCAGCGAGTGGATAGAATAAAATACACCCGATAAAAACGTAGCGGGCATGATCAGAAAATTCTGGAACGCCGCCAGCTGGTCGAATTTTTCCGACCACAGCCCCGCGACAATACCCAGTACAGCCAGAATACAACAGGAAAGCACCGCAAACACCAGCACCCACAGGATGCTGGCCGGCCATATGGGCACGAAGAACGACGCCATGATCCAGATGCCCAGGCCAACGACCAGGCCGCGCAGGACCGCGGCAATCACATAGGCGGAGAAAAACTCATAATGGGACAGTGGCGGCAGCAGCACGAAAACCAGGTTACCGGTAATCCGGCTCTGAATGAGCGAAGACGACGGGTTGGCAAAGGCGTTCTGTAGCATGCTCATCATCATGAGCCCGGGAATCAGGAAGGCCGTATAGGGAACCGAATCGTACATCCGGACCCGGTCCTCCAGCACATGGGCAAAGACCAACAAGTACAGCATCGCCGTCATGACCGGTGCTGCAACCGTCTGGAACGCAACTTTCCAGAAGCGCAGTAGCTCCTTGTAGAGCAGCGTCGGAAAACCCGAACCGAATTTGATGTCTTTCTGCAGGGGGTTCATGATGCAATCTCCTCCTGCAGGCCGTTATGCATGATGTGCACAAACGCTTCTTCAAGATCCCGGCCGCCCACGCGCGCCATCAGCGCCTGCGTGGTATCGAGCGCAACAATGTGCCCGCGCTTCAGGAGCGCAATGCGGTTGCACAAGGCCTCGGCCTCTTCCAGATAGTGCGTGGTAAGCATGATGGTGTGGCCGCTTTTGTTCAGGCGCACGATAAAATCCCACAGGCTGCGGCGCAGATCCACATCAACGCCGGCGGTGGGTTCGTCCAGAATAATCACGGGCGGGCGGTGCACCAGCGCCTGGGCCACCAGTACGCGCCGCTTCATGCCGCCCGATAGTGCGCGCATATTGGCATCAGCCTTGTCGGTCAGGCCCAGGTTATGCAAAATTTCGTCGATCCAGTCGTCATTCCGGTGAATACCGAAATACCCCGATTGCAAACGCAGGGTTTCGCGTACAGTAAAAAACGGATCGTACACCAGTTCCTGCGGCACCACTCCCAGCGAGCGACGGGCCTGTTTGTACTGCGCAGCAACGTCAAAACCGCAGATACTGGCAGTGCCGGCGGTGGGCTGGGACAGGCCGGCCAGCAGGGAAATCAGCGTGGTTTTGCCGGCTCCATTGGGACCCAGCAGGCCGAAAAACTCACCTTCTTCAACGGTGAAGCTCACATTATCGAGCGCACGAAACGGCGCACGCGCAGGGTCTACCCGGGACGGCAAAAAACGCCGCCAGCCCGCGTTGCGGGCACTGTTATAGACTTTGGAAAGATGTTGTACTTGGACGGCGGACATGAATATAAAAAAATGCTTGCTTCACCAATGAAGCAAGCATTTCATTATAGCTCATACGCCCGTAGAATCAGCGATTGAGTGCCTTAATCAGGCCATCAATGCCGCCTTGCGAGATCTGACCGGCAAACTGATTGCGGTAATTCTGGATAAGCCAGATGTTTTCCACGTTCAGGTCATAGATTTTCCAGCCACTGCCGGCCTTTTCCATACGATAATCCACCGAAATAGGCCCCTGGCCGGCCGTAATGGTAGAGCGCACGACCACATCGCTGGCGTTGGCATCACCACGGAACGGCTGCATGGTAATGGTGGTGCTTGGCGTCACATTGCGAAACGCGCCACTATAAGTCCGCAGCAATGTCTGCTTAAATCCGTTAACCAGCGCCGAACGCTGCTGCGCAGTGGCCTGGCGCCACGGTTGGCCCACCGCCAGACGGGTGGTCTTCTCCATATTGATGTGCGGCATCAGGTACTGAGTGACAATGCCATTGATGGCGCCAACATCGCCACCTTTGGCCGCTTCGTTCTGATTCACGGCCTGCAAGGTGTTATTGGCGATCTGCTCGACGAATTGATTCGGATCCTGGGCAGCCACAGCAGCCTGCATGGCACCTGCCGAAAGGAACCCGGCGATCATGGCGGCCTGGGTGGTCCTGAGAATACCTGCGAATTTCATACGTGATCTCCTTTCTGATCTGTGACGTGACAGTCCGGACTGGCCGGTACCTGCCCAATTGACTCATTGTATTTCCGAGGATACATGGGAAGTGTCAGCAAGAGTAAAAGAACCTGCCGAATGAAACAGCCTGAAAGGAATGGGTCGACAATCCCATTTCAGGCTGTTGTATTCATGCGCGCAATTACTTGCCTTCCGGGTCCGTATAGACGGGGACGGATGAGTCTGCATTGGCGGGACCGCCCGCAGGCGATCCTGCAGGTTGTTGCCGACTGGCTGCTGACGGCTGGGAGGCCGGCTTGGGTGCACTTTGGGCCGCGCCCCCTGCCGGAGCGGCTTCCGGATCATCGTACATCGGCAAATTGGGATTAGCAGCAGCGCCAGTTGCACCCGCGCTGCCCGCTTCAGGGTCATCGTATGACGGCAGGTTGCCGCTACCGGCCTTGCTCTGCCCGCCTGGCTGATCCAGCACGACAGGGCCCAGTTTCTGATTGAGCAATGCCTGGCGACGCTGCAAATAGGCATCACGCAGGAAGCTGTATCGATCCAGCGCGACATCGTTCATGAGATCGCTGGCGTTAAGCAGGTTGGCGCGGGAGTTGACAATGCTGACACCCCAGACCGTGTTGCGCACCGGTACATCGTTGATGGCGCCGGGCGAAGCATAGACTGCAGATCCGCCAACGCCGTCGCCCACCGTGCCGGCGGTATCGCGAAACGTTGACGGCCCCAGCAGCGGCAGCACAAAATAAGGGCCCTGGCCTATACCCCAGACTCCAAGGGTGGTGCCAAAATCGTTCTGGATGCGCGGCGCGCCTTTCATGGAAGCAACGTCGATACACCCGCCCAGGCCCATGGTGGAGTTAAACAGCACCCGGCCGAAGGTATTGACCGAATCAAGGCCACGGCCCTGCAAAAAGCTGTTCACCCCCGACCAGATATCGCCGAAGTTGTTGAAAATATTGGTAACGCAGGTGCGCACCGGACTTGGCACAACCGCCTGATAACCCTTGGCCACAGGCGTGAGCAGGTTGCGGTCAACCGCATCATTGAAAGAAAACATGCTGCGGTTGTAACTTTCCAGTGGATCGCCGGGCGTCGGATTTTTGACCGACGCACAACCGGCGAGCACCACCAAGGCGGAACCCAGACCAACCAGGCGTATTTGAGTTTGTTTCATAGGAGACTCGTTATTTTGTGTCGACAGGCCCGATCCAGACGGTAACTTGCCATCCGGACTGCAGCGCCTTGCATTAGCCTAAATATACCAGTATTTGAACAGTTATTGCACAGGCGCCGGTGCAGATGCAGGCGGCGTCAGCGCCGGCGCACTTTGCTGCTGGCCCGCACCGCCACTGCCCGAAGCACTGGATCCTTCCGATTCTGCCTTGGAAAACAGGAACTTGCTGATCAGCTCTTCGAGCACCACAGCGCTCTGCGTATAGATAATTTCACTGTTGTCAGCCAGATTTTTTTCTTCGGCGCCAGGCGTCAAGCCCACATACTGCTCACCGAGCAGCCCCGAGGTCATGATGGACGCCGAACTGTCTTCAGGAAACTGATAGCCGGCTTCAATATCCATACCCACAACCGCCTTGAACACTTTATTGTCAAAGTCGATGCTGCTGACCCGGCCAACCACCACGCCATTGCTTTTGACCGGAGAGCGCACTTTGAGCGCGCCGATATTCTCGAATTTACCGGTCACATGATAGGTTTGCCCGATAGAAAAGGTTCTGAGGTTGCCTGCCTGCAGCATCATGAACACCGCAGCCAGAATACCCAGCAACACGAACAACCCAACCAGAAAATCTGTTTTCTTACTCATTTGAATTTAACCTTTTTCGTGTGCACGTCACAAAACGCGACTAACCACCGAACATCACTGCAGTGAGCAGGAAATCGAGCGCAAGCACCAGTAGCGAACTGACCACCACCGTGCGTGTCGTGGCACGCGCTACGCCTTCCGGCGTGGGCCGCGACATCCAGCCCTCATAGACTGAAACCAGCATGACTGCCAGACCGAATACCACGCTTTTGATGAATCCTGCCAGAATATCGTCCCGAATATCGACAGCGCTTTGCATTTGCGACCAGAATGAACCACCATCCACGCCAATGAGCACCACCGCAACCAGCCAGCCGCCCATAATACCGACAGCCGAAAAAATCAGCGCGAGAATCGGCATGGCGATCACGCCGCCCCAAAAACGCGGAACCACAATGCGTCGCAACGGGTTAATGCCCATCACCTCAATGGCCGCGATCTGCTCGCCAGCCTTCATCAGGCCGATTTCCGCGGTAATGGAAGTACCGGCCCTGCCGGCAAACAACAGCGCGGTCACGACCGGCCCCAGCTCGCGCACCAGGCCCAGGGCCACCATGACGCCCAGCGCCTCTTCGGAACCATAACGGGTGAGCGTGTAATAGCCCTGCAAACCCAGCACAAAGCCAACAAACAGGCCCGATACCGCGATAATGATCAGCGAATAGTTGCCGATAAAATGAATTTGCTCAATGACCAGCCGGGGGCGCTTGAACACCACCCCGCTACGCGCCAGGACGTCAAGAAAAAACCGGAAACAGATTCCCAGCGTCAGAATGGGACGCGTAACGCGCGCGCCCAGCGCAGTAATAAAACTGACGATCATTTGACGCCCTCACGATGACGGCTGAGCCAGCGATCGAAATCGTCAGAGGGCGGATACTCAAACACCACGGGTCCGCTGGAGGCACCCTTGAGAAACTGCCGCGCCAGCGAATTGTCAGACTGGCGCACTTGGTCCGGCGTGCCCGATACCACCAGGCTGCCGTCACCTACCATATAAACCTGGTCGGCAATCAGGAAGGACTCTTCCAGATCATGCGTAATGAGTACGGTGGCGCAGCCGAGCTTGTCGGTCAGGCTGCGGATCAGACGAGCCGTCATGCCAAGCGAGATCGGATCCAGCCCGGCAAAGGGTTCGTCAAACAGAATAATCTCGGGTTCCAGCACAATGGCCCGGGCCAGCGCAACCCGGCGCGCCATGCCGCCCGAAATTTCGGAAACACTCAAATGCGCGGCGCGCTTGAGCCCGACCTGATCCAGTTTGTCCAGCACCTTTTCCAGGATAACGGCTTCGCTGTCCTTGCTCAGTTCGCGCAAGGGAAACGCCACGTTGCCAAATACGCTCAGGTCTGTAAACAAGGCGCCCTGCTGGAACAATACGCCCATGCGACGACGCACGGCGCCCAGTTGCTGGGGCGTCATGCGATTGACATCGTGGTCAAAGACCGTAACGGCCCCTTTCTGGGCGCGAATCTGGCCCGTTGCTGCGCGCAACAAGGTGGTCTTACCGGAACCGGAACCACCAATAAGTGCAACCACTTCGCCTTTGTATACTTCGAGATTCAGATCCCGCAAAATGACGCGTGTATCGTAACCAAGGGTGACATCCGCAAACCGAATAACCGGCGGGGAGGAGTGACGTGACTCTACTGTCATCAAAGAAATTTCTTGAAAAAGAGACCCTATTGTATCTGTTTAACGGGAGTTGGTAAAAACAAAACGCAAAAATGCGCAAGTGCCTGCTCAACATGAAAACAGGCACTTGCGCACGCTCAAGACAAACTACCGGGGAGATTGCGTAATGCAGCGTAACAATTGCTTCACACTGCCCGGCAGGGGAAATTAGCGCGGCAGCAGCGAGGCCCCCATCAGAAATTCATCTACCGCACGCGCGCATTGACGACCTTCGCGTATGGCCCAGACCACCAGCGACTGGCCACGTCGCATATCGCCTGCCGTGAACACTTTGTCCCGGGAGGAGCGATAGTTTTCAACGTTGGCTTTCACATTGCCGCGCTGGTCTTTCTCCACCCCGAACGCGTTCAGTACCGCAGCGACGGGAGAAACAAAGCCCATAGCCAGAAATACCAGATCCGCTTTCAGTTCAAATTCCGACCCTTCGATTTCCTGCATTTTCATCTGGCCAGTTGCCTCGTCCTTGATCCATTCCACACGTGTGCAGACCAGCTTTTTGAGCTTGCCCTTGTCACCCTTGAAGCATTTGGTGGTGATGGCCCAGTCACGCTCACACCCTTCGAGATGCGAAGACGAAGTACGCAGCTTGGCAGGCCAGTAGGGCCAGGTCAGTGCCTTGTTTTCGTGCTCCGGCGGCCGGGGCATCAGCTCAATCTGCGTAACCGATGCCGCACCCTGGCGGTTACTTGTACCCACACAGTCTGAACCGGTATCGCCGCCACCGATCACAATCACGTGCTTGCCTGCAGCCGAGATCTGATTGGCGATACGGTCGCCCGCATTGCGTTTGTTCTGCTGACGCAGAAAATCCATGGCAAAGTGAACACCACTCAGCTCACGTCCCGGCACTGGCAGATCGCGCGGCATCTCGGCGCCGCCAGCCATGATGACGGCGTCAAATTGCTTGTCCAGCTCTGCCGTCGTGATGACATTCAGGCCGTCTTCGGTAGCATCGCCAGCGGCGCCCACATAAGTGGATGCCTGAAACTCAACACCTTCGGCTTCCATTTGGGAAACGCGACGCTCGATCAGGCTCTTGTCCAGCTTGAAGTCGGGAATTCCGTAGCGCATCAACCCGCCAATACGATTGCTTTTTTCAAAAACCGTCACGCTGTGCCCTGCGCGCCCCAGTTGCTGCGCAGCAGCCAGCCCAGCGGGACCGGAGCCGACCACGGCGATTTTTTTGCCGGTTTTTTTCAACGGCGGCTGCGGTACCACCCAGCCTTCATTCCAGCCCTTATCGATAATGGCATGCTCAATGGACTTGATGCCAACCGGATCATTGTTGATATTGAGCGTACAGGCCTCTTCGCAAGGCGCGGGACAGATGCGGCCGGTAAACTCGGGAAAGTTGTTGGTCGAATGCAGAACCTCGAGCGCCTGTTTCCATTGCTGACGGTACACCAGATCATTCCAGTCGGGAATAATATTGTTGACCGGACAGCCGGTGTTGCAGAACGGGATGCCGCAATCCATGCAGCGCGCGCCTTGCACCTGCGCCTGCTTGTCCTCCAGCGACAGGACAAACTCTTTATAGTGTTTCAGGCGCGCACCGGGCGCCTCGTACGATTCGGCAACCCGCTCGAATTCGATAAAACCGGTAATTTTACCCATGATAGATCTTTCCTTAAGCTGCTTTGCGGGCGGTTTGTTCTGACTGCCAGATTTCTGCCAGAGCACGTTTATAGTCGGTCGGCATGACCTTGACAAATTGCTTGCGGGCCTTGTCCCAGTCACCCAGCAGATCGCGCGCACGGAAACTGCCGGTCAGGCGGAAATGATTTTCCACCAGCGTGTGCAGGATCGATTCGTCGGTCTGACGCTCTTGTCCGCGCTGGACACAATGCCAGCCGTCCTGCCGGTTTTCCTTGAGCTGATCGTCGTGTGCCGCGACCTCGCCCAGTTCTACCATTGCCATATTGCAACGCGATTTGAGCTCCCCTTCAGGATCCCACACATAGGCCACGCCGCCGGACATACCGGCAGCAAAGTTGCGGCCTGTTTCGCCCAGCACCACGACCGTACCGCCGGTCATGTATTCGCACCCATGATCTCCGGTGCCTTCCACGACCGTAGCGGCGCCGGAGTTGCGCACCGCAAACCGCTCGCCGACCACGCCATTGAAATAGGCATCACCGGCCAGCGCGCCATAAAGCAAGGTATTGCCTGCAATGATGTGATCCGGCCCGTAACCGCGGAAGTCATTGGGTGAGCGCACGATAATGCGACCGCCCGAGAGCCCCTTGCCCACGTAGTCATTGCCTTCACCAACCAGATCAAAAGTAATGCCGTGCGCCAGGAAGGCGCCAAAACTCTGGCCTGCCGTGCCGTTCAACTGAATGTGAATCGTATCGTCGGGCAGCCCTTCGTGGCCATATTTGCGGGCAACCGCGCCCGACAGCATGGAGCCGACCGTCCGGTTGCGGTTGCGAATCGGCACAATAAATGACACTTTTTCGCCGCGTTCGAGTGCTGCCTTGCTGCGCTCCAGCAGTTGAATATCCAACGCCTTGCCCAGCCCGTGATCCTGCTCTTCAGTGTGCCGCACAGAGGTGTCCACATCAGGCTGATGAAAAACATTGCTAAAGTCCAGCCCACGCGCTTTCCAGTGCTCGATGCCGGCACGCGTATCCAGCAGATCGGCGCGACCGATGAGTTCGTCGAACTTGCGGATGCCCAGTTGCGCCATGATTTCGCGAACCTCTTCGGCAATAAAGAAGAAGAAATTGACCACGTGCTCGGGCTTGCCCTGGAATTTCTTGCGCAGCACCGGATCCTGCGTTGCCACGCCTACCGGGCAGGTATTCAGATGGCATTTGCGCATCATGATACAGCCCTCGACCACCAGCGGCGCCGTTGCAAAGCCGAATTCATCGGCTCCCAGCAACGCACCAATGACCACGTCCCGCCCTGTTTTCATCTGGCCATCCGCCTGCACGCGTACGCGGCTGCGCAGCTTGTTCAGCACCAGCGTTTGCTGGGTTTCCGACAGGCCAAGTTCCCACGAGGTACCGGCGTGCTTAATGGAAGAAATGGGCGACGCTCCTGTGCCGCCGTCATGTCCGGCAATCACAATGTGATCGGACTTGGCTTTGGCCACCCCGGCGGCAACGGTCCCTACACCCACCTCGGAAACCAGTTTGGTGGAAATGGATGCCGTCGGATTGACGTTTTTCAGATCATGGATCAATTGCGCCAGATCTTCGATAGAGTAGATATCGTGATGCGGCGGCGGGGAAATCAGACCGACGCCGGGCACGGAGTAACGCAGCTTGGCAATGTACTCGGACACTTTGTGGCCGGGCAACTGGCCACCCTCGCCAGGCTTGGCGCCTTGCGCCATTTTGATCTGGATCTGATCTGCACTGGACAGATACTCTGCGCTCACGCCGAAACGGCCTGACGCAACCTGCTTGATCTTGGAACGCAATGAATCGCCTTGCTGCAGCGGGACATCGGCTTCAATGCGATCCGCGCCCAGCACCGAGGCCAGCGTATCGCCGTTTTTGATACCGCTGACGCCGTTGCGCAATTCGTTGCGATAGCGCAGTTCGTCTTCACCGCCCTCGCCGGTATTGGATTTGCCGCCAATACGGTTCATGGCCACGGCCAGCACCGAGTGCGCTTCGGTAGAGATCGATCCTAGCGACATGGCGCCGGTGGCAAAGCGCTTGACAATTTCCTTGGCGGGCTCAACCTCTTCCAGCGCAATGGCCTTGGCCGGATCGACGCGAAATTCGAACAGACCGCGGAAGGTCATGTGACGGCGTGACTGATCATTGATCAGCTGGGCGTATTCCTTGTAGGTGCGATAGTTATTGGCGCGGGTGGAATGTTGCAGCTTGGCGATGGAGTCCGGTGTCCACATGTGCTCTTCACCCCGAACACGAAACTCATACTCGCCGCCGGCGTCCAGGGCGTTTTTCAGGACAGGATCTTCGCTATATGCCGCCTGATGCAGACGCAGTGCTTCTTCTGCGACCTGGAAGACATCAATCCCTTCGATTTTGCTGGGCGTGCCGGAGAAATATTTTTCTACCAGCGCCGATTGCAGGCCGACCGCCTCGAAAATCTGCGCGCCTGTGTATGACATATAGGTGGAGATGCCCATTTTGGACATGACCTTGTTCAGGCCTTTGCCCACGGCTTTCACATAATTGTTGACTGCCTTTTCCGGTTCCGGAAAGCCAGCCAGGGTTTCCATGACCAGATTCGGATAAATCGCCTCTGCGCCAAACCCGCCAAGCAGCGCAAAGTGATGCACTTCACGCGCCGAGCCGGTTTCCACGACCAGACCGGTTGCAGTACGCAGGCCCTCGCGAATCAAATGCTGATGCACGGCCGAGGTGGCCAGCAAGGCCGGAATGGCCACCCGCTCGCCATCCATATTGCGATCGGACAGAATCAGAATATTGAGCCCGCTGCGAACCGCATCGGCGGCACTGGCACACAATGCGGCGACACAGGCCTCGATACCTTCGCTGCCCCAGCTTGCCGGATAGGTAATATCCAGCTCGGCACTGCGAAACTTGTTGTCGGTATATTTTTCGATATCGCGCAACACCGACATGCCGGCAAAGTCCAGGATGGGCTGGGACACTTCGATCCGCTGCGGCGGATTAACGTTATTGATATCCAGCAGATTGGGTTTGGGACCGATGAAGGACACCAGCGACATCACCAATTGCTCACGAATCGGATCGATAGGCGGATTGGTCACCTGCGCAAACAGCTGACGGAAATAGTTGTAGAACGACTTGGCTCGGGACGACAGTACAGCCAGTGGCGTGTCGTTACCCATGGAGCCGATGGCCTCTTCGCCGTTTTTGGACATGGGCTCGATAATGAACTTGAGATCTTCCTGATTCCAGCCAAAGGCCTGCTGGCGATCCAGCAGCGCCGCTGGCGAGCTGACCGCTTGCGGGTGATTTTTCTCATGCACAAGAATGTCATCGAGCTTGACGCGCAGGCGCTTGATCCACTGGCCATAGGGACGGTTGTTGGACAATTGCGATTTGATTTCATCATCGCCAATGATGCGACCCTGCTCCAGATCGATCAGCAGCATGCGACCGGGCTGCAGGCGCCATTTTTTGATAATGCGGTTTTCCGGAACGGTCAGCGTGCCGGCCTCGGAAGCCAGAATGACCATATCGTCATCGGTAATCAGATAGCGGGCGGGACGCAAGCCGTTACGGTCCAGTGTGGCGCCGATCTGGCGACCATCGGTAAACGCCACTGCCGCCGGACCATCCCAAGGCTCCATCTTGGCCGCGTTGTACTCGTAGAATGCACGACGGTTCTCGTCCATCGTGGCGTGCTGCTCCCAGGCTTCCGGGATCATCATCATCATGGCATGGGACAGCGAATAGCCGGACGTCACCAGCAGTTCCAGGCAGTTGTCGAACGTAGCCGTATCAGACTGACCCTCATACACAATCGGATAGAGCTTTTTCAGGTCATCGCCAAGCACGGCCGATTCCATCATGCCTTCACGTGCACGCAACCAGTTGAAGTTGCCCTTGACGGTATTGATCTCGCCGTTATGAGCGATCATGCGATAGGGGTGGGCCAGCGGCCAGGCCGGGAACGTATTGGTTGAAAACCGCTGGTGCACTAGCGCCAGCGCAGACACCGCCCGGGTATCGGCCAGGTCGCGATAGTAAATGCCAACCTGGTTGGCCAGCAGAAGCCCTTTGTAGACGACGGTGCGCACCGAGGCCGAAGGTACAAAATACTCCTGGCCATGGGCCAGGCGCATATTTTGAATCGCGTGGCTGGCGGTCTTGCGAATAACGTAAAGCTTGCGCTCCAGGGCATCGGGCACCATCACGTCCGGCCCGCGGCCGATAAAGAGCTGGCGAATAAGCGGCTCACAATCGCGTACGGTGGGCGACATTTCCATGTCATGATCGATGGGTACATCACGCCAGCCCAGCAAGACCTGGCCTTCATCGCGCACGGCGCGTTCCAGTTCTTTCTCACAGGCCAGACGGGAAGCCGTTTCCTTGGGCAGGAACACCATAGCCACACCGTATTCGCCCTCGGCAGGCAGGGTCACGCCCTGTTTGGCCATTTCCTCACGGTAAAGCGTATCGGGAATCTGAATCAGAATCCCGGCACCGTCGCCCATGAGCTTATCGGCGCCCACGGCACCCCGGTGATCCAGATTTTCAAGAATCTTCAGACCCTGCTGAATAATGGCATGGCTTTTACGGCCCTTGATATTGGCCACAAAGCCGACACCACAGGCGTCGTGTTCGTTGGCCGGGTCATACATGCCCTGCGCTTTGGGCATACGATGAGGGCGATGACCAATGGCAGAGGCGTCGACAACCGACACCTGACCATCGAAAGAAGATGAATGAACTGACATAGGAAAACTCCGCAGAGTGCTGCGTAAAAAAATGCGCCGCGATTGGACCGGGATACTGCTTAAACTACTTAAACGCTATCGTGCAGCGCAATAAGGGACAAGAAAGAATACTGCGATTACCCTAGTGTGGCAAGAAAAATAATAAGGGACGGACCCTAATATAACGTGCACTATTTTGGTTCGGTTTTAATTAGGGACAGATCAATGATTATGACGATTTAAGGTACAATAAGTCTTCGATTTCATTGCGCTTTTCCTATCGCGCTCATTTTTTAGCAAGGCCGCATTGCTTGCGCCTTCGTCACCATCAGGCCACCATGTCTTTTTCCACCCTTCCCCTTTCCGATGCCCAGCAGAAAAATCTGGCCGAACTCGGCTTTCAAACGATGACGCCGATCCAGTCTGCCAGCTTGCCGGCCGTCCTGGAGGGCCGGGATGTACTGGCTCAGGCAAAAACGGGAAGCGGCAAGACACTGGCCTTTGCACTGGGCCTGCTGCAACGATTGAACCCTGCCTATTTCGGTTGCCAGGCGCTGGTCCTGTGCCCGACCCGGGAACTGGCCGAACAGGTTGCACAGGAAGTGCGCAAGCTGGCACGCGCGCTGGGCAATATCAAAGTGCTTGCACTATACGGGGGCACGGCCCTGAAGCCGCAGGCAGAATCGCTCCAGCATGGTGCACATATTGTTGTCGGCACGCCCGGCCGGGTGTTGGATCTGGTCGACCGCGACGTCCTTAATTTGTCTGCAGTCAAGGTTTTGGTGCTGGATGAGGCTGATCGCATGATCGATATGGGCTTTTACGAAGACATCAGCGCGATCACCCAGGCCTGCCCGCTCAAGCGACAGAACTTGCTGTTCTCGGCAACCTTTCCGCCCGCCATCCTCAAAGCCAGCGAGGGGTTCCTGATGAATCCGGTGCATGTGCGCACAGACGACAAGCCCGACCATCCCGACACCGACTCCTGGTTCGTGGCTACCGAAGACGCCGACCGGTTTGAAACCACCGCCACACTGCTCAATGCCTATCGTCCCGTCTCTACGCTGGCCTTTTGCAACACCAAGGCCCAATGCGAGGCACTGACCGATTCTCTGCTGGAGCGCGGCATCGAAGCCCGTACATTACACGGCGATATGGACCAGCGAGACCGCGAAGATGTGCTGGTCGACTTTATCGGACAAAGCTGCTCGGTCCTGGTGGCCACCGACGTGGCCGCAAGGGGCCTGGATATTTCCACCCTTGATGCAGTGATCAATGTCGATATGTCGCCCAACGCGGAAACTCATATCCATCGTGTGGGACGCACTGGCCGGGTTGCCGGGCGAGGCGGACTGGCGCTCACTTTGTGCACACCCAAAGAAAAATTTCGCGCCGAACGCATCGAACAGGCGCTGGGCAAGCCACTGGCCTGGCTGGACATGAATACGCTCAAGCGCGCTCGCGGCGCCTTCACGCCCCCGATGCGCACGATCTGCATTCGGGGCGGCAAGAAGGACAAACTGCGGCCAGGCGATCTGCTGGGGGCGCTTACCAAAGACCTGGGCCTGCAAGCCGATCAGGTCGGTAAAATCAGTCTTTTTGATTTTGTGGCCTTCGTGGCCATTGACCGCAGCATTGCTGAAGATACACTGCAGCGCCTGAGCCAGCGCCCTATCAAGGGTCGATCATTCCAGATGCGCTTTCTGAGCTAAACGCGGCTGCGCGGGCTGGGTCGCCCAGTCATCAGGTGCCGCTAATCGTTTGCGCAACTGCCTTTTCCCACCGCTGCATGCACGCCTGCGCCTGGTCCCGGCTCATGGCAGGCTCAAAGGTTTTATCGATACGCCACAGCTGCTCGATCTGCTCAACGTCGGACCAGATGCCGCACTGCAGCCCGGCCAGATAAGCAGCGCCCAGCGCGGTCGTTTCCACCACTTGCGGACGTAACACCGGGATACCCAGCAGATCGGCCTGAAATTGCATCAGCGCATCATTGACACTGGCGCCGCCGTCTACCCGTAACTGCTCCAACCCCGCGCCGTCGCGCGCCATGGCCGACAGCAGTGCGGCGCTCTGATAGGCAATGCTCTCGACTGCAGCACGGGCAATGTGCGCAGCGGTCGTGGCGCGATTGATGCCGACCAGCGTCCCACGGGCGTCTGCGTTCCAGTACGGCGCGCCCAAACCGGTAAAAGCAGGGACGAACATGACGCCACCCGTATCGGGAACCGACTGGGCCAGCGCCTGCACATCCCGGCTTCTTTTAATGATCCCAAGACCGTCACGCAGCCACTGCACGGCCGCGCCCGCCACAAAGACGCTACCCTCCAGCGCGAACTCCGGCTGTTGCTGGCCATATTGCGCAACCCGGGTCGTGAGCAGTCCATTTTCAGAAGCGGTAAAGCGCGTGCCGGTGTGCAGCAGAGCAAAGCAACCTGTGCCGTAGGTATTTTTAGCCATCCCCGCCCGCGTGCACGCCTGGCCAAAAAGCGCACTATGCTGATCGCCCGCCACGCCGCAAATGGGCAGCGCATAACCCAGCAGATCGGCAGGGATATCGCCATAGTGAGCGCTGGAGGCCATCACCTGCGGCAGCAGGCTGGCGGGAATCTGGAACAGATCCAGCAACTGCGGGTCCCACCGTCCTGTATGCACATTAAACAGCATGGTGCGCGATGCATTGGTCACATCGGTGGCGTGCACGTTGCCGCCGGTCAGTTGCCAGATCAGCCAGCTGTCAATGGTGCCGAACAGGAGTTCGCCTTTTTCGGCACGCGCCCTGGCCTGCGGCAGATGCTCCAGCATCCAGACCAGCTTGGTCGCAGAAAAATACGCATCCAGGCGCAGGCCGGTTTTCTCCAGAATCATGGACTCATGCCCCTGATCGCGCAACTGGCGGCATAACGGTTCGCCCCGACGATCCTGCCATACGATTGCCGGCCCCAGGGGTTCGCCTGTCCGACGGTCCCATAACACCGTTGTCTCGCGCTGATTGGTAATGCCGACTGCGCGCACCCGGGCAATGTCCACCGCGGTCTGATGCAGCACCTTTTGCATGGTGACCAGCTGGGTACGCCAGATTTCAACCGCGTCGTGCTCGACCCAGCCCGATTGCGGATAATGCTGCGTAAACTCCTGCTGCGCAAGTCCCACAATTTGCCCGTTGCGATCAAATAAAATGCTGCGGGAACTGGACGTTCCCTGATCTAGCGCCAGCAGATAATCCATGGTTCGCTCTCCGAAAATGAGATCAGGCTGGCGCACCCCGACACAAGTGCACGTTACCTGCGATCAACGTTGTTTCGGCACAGTATAGCTTTTATCCCGGTAAACACTGAAGGGCCACAGTGCATGTGCGCGCGCGAGCCGAACCAGCGTCTCATCGGACGCCATGGGCTCAAACGACTCAGGCGCCGTGTAGCGAAACTGCTGTGGATCCAGATGAGGCTCCAGCACCGTCAGGCGGTCGCCTTGCAGGTAGCCGTAACGGTCACCATATTGCATGATGGCGCGGTCGGGCGTCTGCCGGGTCAAATCCTGGCCGATCATGGGGTGCTCGCATGCGGCACCGGCCAATGACAATAAGGTGGGTGCCAGGTCGATCTGGCTGATAAGGCGATCATCGCGACGCGGCGCGACCGTGCCGCCGAGAATGACGGCGGGAATATGAAAATGCTTCAGCGGGATCAACTCGGCGCCGAACACGCGCGAATCATGATCGGCCACCACCACAAACACCGTATTGTTCCAGTAGTCCCGCGTTTTGGCGGTCTCAAAAAACTGTCCCAAAGCATGGTCGGCATACCGAACGGTATTGTCCACCGTTGCCGGGTTGCCGGTGGTCTGTATGCGGCCCTCGGGATACTCCCAAGGCGAGTGATTGCTCACGCTGAAGGCCAGCGTCAGCACGGGCTCGCTACGCGTGGCATCCTCTTGCAACAGGCGATCCAGCTGATTGAACATATCATCGTCGCAATAGCCCCAGGTGCCCAGAAACGCCGGGTCCTTAAATTGCGGCCCGTCAATCACCTCGCGAAAGCCATTGCCCAGGAAGAAGCCTTTCATATTATCGAAATGGGCTTCGCCACCATACAGGAAGCGGGAATGATAGCCATGCTGCTGACCCAGCACGTCGGCGATCGTAAAGAATCCGCATTGCGCCCCCGGCAGTTTGAATACCGATTGGGTAATAGTGGGTGGAAAGCCCGCTGAAAGCGCCTCCAGCCCGCGTACGGAGCGGGTGCCGGTTGCATAGGCGCGGGTAAAGCCCCACCCCTGTTCGTACAGGGCATCCAGATTGGGCGTCAGCGACTGCCCGCCCAGCGTCTGGACATATTGCGCCCCCAGGCTTTCTTCAACGATAAGTACGATATTAAGTGGTTTGGCACTGCTGACCGATACCTCTTGTCGGTGCCGGGTTGCGGGGCCCGCGCCTGGATCAGTCGGTACTTCAATGCCCGCCGCCTCGCATACAATCCGGTTCATCTGCTCGGCCGGCATCTTGCCATAGACGTCTTCAGCCGACATCTCATACTTCATCGCATAGATGGCGTATTGCAGGCTATACATGGAGTTCAACGCCAGGCTGTTGACCATGCCATCGCCGGCAAATGCCACGGTAGACGGATTGATGGGGCGCTTTTTCAACGTACCGCGAATCATGAGAAAGCACAGGGCCGCGTAGACCAGCGATTCAATGGGTCTGAGCCACCATGGGCCCAGCGGCGCCGGCGTATAGCCTGAAAACAGATGCAGCGCCAGCGCAATCATCCCGGCAAAAACCAGCAACCCCAGCGCCAGCACTTTTTTGTATCCGCGCCACAGCATCCCGGACACCTCTTTGGGGTGTTTCAGATACTCAACGAACAGACGGTTCGGACGGGAATCGTATTCATCAATGAACTGCGGCGTGCAGATTTCCATGAACACGCAGCCCAGCCACCACACGCCGAACCAGATTGCAGTCACGGTAACAAACCACTGGCGATCCCCCAGCCAGGGCATCAGCACCGCGGGCAACGCAGCGTAGGTTGCGATCTGGTTCATGTCCATGCGCAATCCGCCCAGAAACACGCGGCCGATGCCGTGGGCCGCCTGAACGCGCCTGCGCTGCCATAGCACTAATAAAACACGACTGACAAAAAATACGAGAAACAGCGCCAGGACAAACGTAAGCAGTTGATATCGCAAAATAATTCCAGAAGCAGCAGGAAACAGTGGAGTATACGCAACTCTACTGGGCAGAGTGTAAAATTTTTGTAAAACCCTGACCGTTTGCTACGGCATTTTCACGCATTCTTTGCGTGTTGATACTGCACGCAAAGCGTCCCATGTACGCATATGCGCCTTGACCGGAAGGCCTTGTTCAGCCCTGGCCGAAGTTCAATCCTCAGACTTATTCTTCCAGAGGCTGGCCCTGATTCTGAACCGACCGGATTCGCGGACGCCCTCGCCTGCCCTGCATCGGACGCCGGCTGGCTACCGAGCAAAGCTGGTTGATGAATCCTGGCGAACCCAATGCCCATTGCCCATGCAGCGCCTGTGCAATCTGTTGCAATTGACCTGACGAGAGCCCCTCGGTATAGCGGTATTTGTATGCCGCCTGCCTGTCAAATGGCGTGTTGCCGGAAGACCAGTAATCGGCATGGTCATTCAGGACCGGGCAAGAGCCCATAAACGCCCCAGTGTGAAAACCGGCAGAAGACCACGGCCACAACTCGCTGTCACTGGCCCCCTTTTCCCGGGCCACCCAAGACTCGAGCCAGATCATTGAAGGGATGACCCATACACCAGGCTCAACCAGCGTGGAACGATAACGTCCGCTGAAAACGGGACCGCTGCGCAGCGTCGTTGCCAGATTACGGCCCAGCATCTGGATCAGGCGCGACAGGGACTTTTCATCGTCGGGCGTTGCCAACAACAGAATACCGTCGTCAGTCAGGGTCCAGGCATGCAACATGACCCCGTGCCGGGCAAGCCCATCAAAAAGCCATTTCTGCAGGGTGTCCAGGATCCGGCTGCCAGCCCGAGCGCGCAAGGCAAGCGGAAATAGAAACCGGGCGTGAACCAGTTGCGGAATGCCGGGGGCGTAAAGCCGGGGTAATCGGGCCATGGAATGTACTGTACACTGGATGCGAAGCCGTCATGGCCACGAAACCGGCAAAACCCGCAGGTTACCGGCGTTTTTTTTCATATATTGTAACAATGATTGAAACAATGCTATGGTAGAACATAGCCGTAAATTTGGCAAAAAATCGACAACAATCATCATATCAGGAGTAGGGGCCTTCCCATGAGCGACAAACTCGAACTTTTAAGTGAACATTATTGTTTTGATGGCTCGCAGCGCTTTTATCGCCATACCTCGCGCGAAATCGGCCTGCCCATGCAGTTTTCAGTCTACATTCCGCCGCAAGCGGCACGCGGCCCTGTGCCGGCCCTTATTTATCTGGCCGGTCTGACATGTACCGAAGAAACGTTCATGACCAAGGCCGGCGCGCAACGCATGGCTGCAGAGTTGGGTTTGCTGCTGGTGGCGCCGGACACCAGCCCGCGTGGCGCCAATGTGCCGGGCGAAGATGAGGGCTGGGATTTTGGCACCGGCGCCGGTTTTTATCTGGACGCCACCGAACCAGGCTGGAAAGACAACTACAAAATGTACAGCTACGTGACCAAAGAATTGCTGGAATTTATTCCGGAATTTGGCGGCGATCAAAGCCGTACAGGCATTTTCGGACACTCCATGGGCGGCCACGGAGCGCTGACCATTGCGCTGAAAAACCCGGAGCTGTTCCGCTCGGTGTCGGCATTTGCCCCCATCAGCGCCCCAATGAACTGCCCGTGGGGCGAAAAAGCCTTCAGCGGCTATCTGGGGCAGGATCGCACAAGCTGGGAAAACTACGATGCCAGCAAGCTGATGGAACAAGCCAAAACACCGTTCCCGGACGGGCTTTTGGTCGATCAGGGCCTGGCTGACAAATTCCTGGCTGATGGCCAGCTGTTGCCGGAATTGCTTGAGGCGGCCTGCGCCAAGGCCGGGCAGCCCCTGACGCTGCGGCGCCACGAGCACTATGACCACGGTTATTATTTCATTTCTACATTCATGGAAGATCACCTGCGCTTTCATGCAGAGCGCCTGAA
This sequence comes from Advenella sp., assembly GCF_052108595.1. Classification (NCBI taxonomy): domain Bacteria; kingdom Pseudomonadati; phylum Pseudomonadota; class Betaproteobacteria; order Burkholderiales; family Alcaligenaceae; genus Advenella; species Advenella sp. Next base: position 18,071 of record NZ_JBQEAU010000008.1, on the reverse strand, counting down.
GTAAGGGCTGAGCTGAACAGGCAACCGGCAGACCCACTGCGGTCTTATCCGGTTGCTGACCCACCCAGAACGACCAGTCATGGTGTGTTCCGTCACCCGGGCAAGTGAGATCTTTAATACAGCGTTGATATAGCGCTCTTTAAAATCGAAAAGCTCTCAGATGGAAATCGTCAAACAAGCACCTGACCATTAGCATCAGACCGTAGCACCGAGCCAACTGCCGCCTTCTCGCCATCGAGCGCCACCTTTTTGAAAAACCTTCTTTTCCAAAGGCACATGCTGCCCCACCCTTCCCCGTATTGCACAATGCATCGCAGTACACAAACGAACGGGGGAACGATTGGATGCAGCAGCGGTCTTATTAAGAGAAGAGCAGAATGTTATTAAAACAGAACATTAAAACGCATATTCAAACGAACGCATCAGCAGGAAAATGAAGTCTGGATACAGGTTTGCCGGCACGAAACAGGTTTTTGTTACGATTTTTTGCGTATTTCCCAAGCTCAGTGCTGCCTGCCCTGTCTGCAAAGACAGGTCGCCGTGTCTCAGCGCCTCAGGGCCGGCACAACAGCGAATAACTCGCCAAATAACCGTTTGAAACGGAACTTTTTAGCTTATGCCCACTCAATATTAGCACTCAGCGACAGAGAGTGCTAATATATAAGTACTTTGAATATTCCTTGTCAGGAGATATACAAAACCATGTCAAATCAAGCGCTTACACTGCAAAACTCGATTGCCTCGGCGATTACCAATCCTGGTGCGCTGGGTACAATTGAGTCTTACATTAGTGCTGTGAATCGCATCCCCATGCTCACACCCGAGCGTGAGCATGAATTGGGCGCGACCCTTCAGGAAAAGGGCGATCTGAACGCTGCGCGCGAACTGATCATGTCCCATCTGCGGCTAGTTGTGTCCATTTCCCGCCAGTATCTGGGCTATGGGTTGCCCCACGCCGACCTCATCCAGGAAGGCAATATCGGGCTTATGAAAGCGGTCAAACGCTTCGACGTGACCCGTGGTGTGCGCCTGGTATCCTTTGCCGTGCACTGGATCAAGGCCGAAATTCATGAATACATCATCCGCAACTGGCGGTTGGTCAAAATCGCGACCACCAAGGCGCAACGCAAGCTGTTTTTCAATTTGCGTAGCATGCGTCCCGATGGCCAGACGCTCACGCCAGAACATATCGAAGGCATTGCCTCCAAGCTCAACGTGCGCCCCGAAGACGTCAGTGAAATGGAAGTGCGCCTGACCGGCCGCGACATGTCGCTGGAATCGCAAGACGACGATAGCGATGATTTCGCGCCCATTTCCTATCTGTCCGACGAAGGCGAGCAGGAACCAGGTACGGTACTGGACCGCCGGGCCCATGACGATATGCAGGGCACGGGCGTATCCAACGCCCTGGCTGTCCTGGATCCCCGCTCCCGTCGCATTATCGAGGCGCGCTGGCTGCAGGACGAAGGCGGTAGCTCTACCCTGCATGAACTGGCCGATGAATTCGGCGTGTCGGCCGAACGTATCCGCCAGATTGAATCGGCCGCGCTCAAGAAAATGCGTGGCGCATTCGCCGCCTAACCCCATGAAGCCATAACGTCGCTTCGACAGGCCACAAAGCGCACCCCTGTGAACTGCCCTAATTTGGACGGTTGGAGATTACGGGTCAAGGCCTGAGTTCGGTACTATACCGGGCTCAGGCCTTTTAGTTTGGTTCTTGATGCGTTGACGATTGTAGTAGCGAATATAACGATGCAGGGCTAGCTGCCGTTGCTCGATAGAACCGAATTTGGCCAGATAAAAGCACTCTGATTTGAGTGTGCCGAAGACGCTTTCCATTGCGTCATGTCGGAAATACATTTTCTACCTGGCCTTTAACCCATCAACCAATGTTCGCGTCATCTGATCAGCCAATATTGCTCTTGATTCAGGTGTCTCATCCTTCTCCGGCCGGTACCAGATTAATGACCACTGGATACCACCTAGCATTGTTTTTACAGCTATTGAAACATCTACGTCACCCAATGTTTTATCGAGTTTCGCAGCAGTCAATTGCTTTTTGAAAAGCGCCTCAAAATCATCTCTGCACTTTATCAGTGTATCCAGCGTACGGCGCTCACTCGGCGTCGTGGCTCCAAACCGATGCATCTGTACCCCTTGAGCGACAACGCTTTCATAGGTGTGATGTTCAAGAACGGCCATCGCATGCGCTTTGAGCATGGCTTGCAGGACGTCAATGCCAGACCCGGTCATGGTCGAGGCAGGGACCACCGCCTCGAAAAGCAGTCTCATACCCTCGCGGTGAACGGCAAAAAAAAGGTCGATCTTGGAAGTGTAGTGGTGATAGAGCCGTCCCTTCGTCGATCCCATCTCCCGGGCAATGTCATCCATGCTGGTGGCGTGGTAGCCCTGCTGCATAAATATTGCAGCTGCAGTATCAAGAATTAACTGCTTGCTTAACGTCATTTTGGCCATCCGGCATCTTCCAATGAGGGCATATGAACGATTCATTCATAAACATCGATAGTAGCAATTTCATATAGCATCAGCAACGGTGCGTACCCGAAAATTAGAAGCGCCATCCCACCAAACCGGTGAGAGGCCAGATCATCAGATCTCATGAGTGAGATGAATCAACAGAACAATACGATAGTGCTCAAAACCCGGCTTTCGCTTGCCGGATATCAGAATACAGCTGCCTTGCGTATTTTTTTGCTTCCACTTCAAGCGTATATCTGGCTGAACCGATATAACGTTTTTCGATCCCTTTGCGGTGCTGTGTAATTTCAGATTGCATCTGTTCTTTGCCAGGTAAGGCTATTTCTCCGGCTAAGACCGAGGCCATCCACTTCGCCTGGATTTCCACGAGGGGAATCGTCGGGCCGACAGGTTGAATTAAACCCAACATATATAGTCCCGGCCGATCAGGCACGAGTATTCTTCGATATAGTGACGCCTTGCCATCCGGCACAGAAAATACATTTCCCTCCAAAAACGGAAATGTGGTTTTGTATCCGGTTGCATAAATAATCGCATCAATTTTCTCTTGGCTGCCGTCTTCAAAATCAACGTGGACGCCTCCAAGCGCCTTCACATTGGGTTTGATTTTTATCCAGCCGTGTCCACAGTAAGGGATTAACTCCTGGCTTAACGTTGCATGCTCGCGCCAGATGGGATGCTTAGGCTTTGGGATACCGAATCGTTCCTGATCGCCCGTAACCAGATAGGCAATTTTCTGGACAATTGCGCGGCTGCATGGTGTGGTAAGTTTCAGCTTCTTTGAGAAGAAGCCAATCCAGCGGTCAATGGGTTTGCCCATAATATATTTTGGCATGATCCATGCGCTACGCCTTGTAGACAAAAAAGTACGCCTGGCGCTTTTGCACACATCGACGGCAATATCTACAGCTGAGTTTCCAATACCGACAATCAGCACATTTTTATCTTCAAATCGATCTGCAGTACGATAATAGTGCGAATGGATGGCATCGCCCTCGAAGTGGCCCGGAAACTGCGCCACTCGAGGGTCCCAGAGATGTCCGTTGGCGACAATCACGGCGCGATAGCGGTGTGTTTCATTTGTGTCGAGGTCAACTTGCCAACTGCCATCAGGATTCGGGACGACCCGCAGCACTTTAGTGTTGAATGTAATGAGGGGTAAAATGCCAGCCTTTTGAGCATATGCCTCAAGATACTCAATCACTTCGGAATGAGAAAGAAAATCTGGATACCGATCAGAGATAGGAAAATCCGAATATCCCAGATTTTTTCTGCTTGTGTCCACATGAAGACTTCGATATGCCGATGACATGTCGTTGTCATTTTCGTATCTCCACATGCCGCCGATGTGAGAGCCTGCTTCGAAACAGTCGAACGGCACATTTTTTTCCTTTAAATGTTTTGCCGCTGTTACGCCTGAAGACCCGGCACCGATAATGCACACCGGGAGGTGACTGAGATCATGCATTTTCTTATCCTTCATCTTGCGCATCGCCACACCAAATGTACAGAAATAGTCAAAGGGGGGCTCTACGCGTCCGTTCTATCGTCGTTTACTGCAATCGTGATCGAGCGCATTTCAGTGAATGTTTGTAAGATAGTTTTTGATGATGTCATCAAACGATCCATCACTGCAAATTCCCAAGTTTGAGGCGACCGTTGACACAAATACGGTGGGCCAGCCATCGATAATTTGTTGCAGATTATTGTCGACTTCGTATCGAATTGTGCCAAGAGTACGTTTGCCGGCCAGTCGAATCGTCGCTACCTCCATTTCAGCCACACTGACCGTCAGTGAAGGAAGATTCATGACTCGCGATTGAGGCAATTGGCTTTCTGGCACATTCTGCAACTGAATCAATGCCCTGGCGACCGCTTGTGCCGAAGCAACAGGTATCCGGGTATCTGCGGTAATACCACAGACAACGTCCCGTCCGGAAAGTGGTTCGCGCACGATGGCCGCAATACGATCCGAGATGGTCGGCGAGCTAGCACCCGGTCTGATCAGGACGATTGGCAAACGTAGCGACCGTGCGTCGATAAACCCTTTTCTGGACGCGTCTGCCAATTTCAGCTCTACGATGGCCTTGTGTGTGCCGTAGGTCGTTTGCGGCATTGCTCGTACTTCATCGGTTACGACGTCTGGGATGTCGCCGCCAAATACGGCGATGGAGCTTGCAAAAATAAAACGAGTTGAGCGAGACGCCTTTGCTATCATTCGGCCGATTGCCTCGACATTCACGAGGTACGCCTGTTCTTCGTGATCTTCCGCGTCGAGTGTCAGCGAGGCAGCGAGATGAAAGATGCACTGCACGTCACCTTCATCCATCAATTCGTCGATAAAGGCTGAATCTGCCAGATCTCCGGTCTTGGTGATGATTGTTATGCCAGCGCACGATTTTAGTCCCAGACCGCTATCTACGGGGACCCTATCAACAAGCACCAATTCGGTAATCGCTTGAGGCTGGTTGTTTTGGTTAGCCAATTGGCCGGCATCCAGCAAGGCCGAGGCCAGCGCATGACCAATGAACCCGGCTGCGCCTGTAATTACGACACGCATGCTATCTCCTGTGCTCTAAGCAGGTGCCAGGCGCGCCTATTGCATGCCGTTGACCCTTGACGCTGACGTAACCGGTTTGAACAGGAATACGTCAATTTGCAAACATACTACTCGGTAGGTTTATTAAAGGCAAGTATTAATTTTTAATTTTCCGGTGCCTTTTTCTTTTTCAGCAGACAAATTCCGAATACGTAACCGTCTGAAATATTCGGGATGAAACTGCCGGAACTTCCCCATGAACTGTTTGACTAATTACTATGATTCGCGCATCCCTGTCCTTGACACATGTTCGGATCCGTCCGTTTCTGCTTCTCCTCTTTCCCCTCCCCTTTGAAACGGATGTTAAGGGTGCTTCTTGATGAGGCACCTTTTTTTTGCCCGCGCCAAAAATATCGGTCTGCACAAAAACATATCCGGGTATAGTTAATTTCCGTCGCACCTGAATATGTTCTCGCATGGAAATCCAATACGTCGTATTTGCACTGGCCGGGCTGCTGACGATCGCCTGTTTTATGCCCTCGCTGGCAAGCCGGCTGGGTTTGCCGCACACCGTCATGCTCGCGATTCTGGGCGGTGCGTTGGGACTGCTCGTTCAGGCCAATGGCATTCACCTGCCCTTTATCGGCGATTTCCTGCATGCCCTGCACGGGTTCTCCATTTCCTCCCAGACTTTTCTGATTGTCTTCCTTCCCATCCTGCTGTTTGAAACATCCATGGCGATGAATGTGCGTCGCATTATGGTCGACATCAGCCCGATACTGACCATGGCCATTGTGGCCGTTCTGGTCTGCACCGTCAGCGTCGGCATGATCATGGCCGAGTTCTCAGGCTATAGCCTGGCGGTGTGCCTGCTGCTTGGCGCCATTGTGGCCACCACCGACCCGGTGGCCGTGGTCGGCATATTCCGCGAAGTGGGCGCGCCCAAGCGCTTGACCACGCTGGTTGAAGGCGAATCCCTACTCAATGACGCTGCGGCCATTGCCCTGTACACCGTTTTCATATCGGTGATTACCCGTGACGCGACGCTCAGTATTGAAACTATCGCCAGTCACTTCCTCTACAGCTTCCTGATCGGCGGCTTCATCGGCTTCATATTCGGCCACATTACCTGCCGGCTTTTTCATTACATGCGCGGCTGGCCCACTGCCGAGATCAGCCTGACCATCTGCACGGCCTATTTGACCTTTTTCATTTCCGAACATTATTTCCATGTTTCCGGCGTCGTGGCTACCGTGGTGGCCGGACTGGTCGTGGGTTCGGCCGGCCGCACACGAATGTCGCCTTCCACCTTCGAGCAACTTGGACACGCATGGGAACAGTTCGGGTTCTGGGCCAATTCGCTGATTTTCATTCTGGCAGCCATGCTTATCCCGCGCCTGGTCGTTGACCTGGATTTCAAGCAGGTGCTGTTGCTCATCCTTTTGTTCATCACCACGCTTGCGGCACGTGCTGCTGTTGTCTTCGGCGTGATTCCCCTGTTGACGATGTTCAAAATGTCCACCTATGTGAGTCGCCCATTTCGCGCGGTCATGTGCTGGGGCGGTTTAAGAGGCGCCATCTCGCTGGCGCTGGCCCTGGCGGTGACGGAGCAAACGGCAATTGCCGCCGACGTACGCCATTTTGTCGCAGCGGCAACCACCTGCTACGTGCTGGCAACATTGCTGATCAACGGCCTTACCCTGCGGCTGCTTATTTCCAAACTGGGACTGGATCAGCTCAGCCCGGTGGAACAGGGGCTGCGCAACCAGGCATTGGTCATTGCCCTGGATGACGTCAAGGAACAGACCGACGAACTGGCCGGCCTGCTGAAAGTGGAGGCCAGCGCCAAACAACAGGTGGATGCCGTATTCGCCAAGGGGATGGCCGATATCCAAAAGGACGAAACCGATTACCTGAGCAAGGGCGATCGGCTCTCGGTCGCGCTGGCCATTATTTCCAACCGGGAAGAAGAGCTGTTTTTTGACTCTTTGAAGAAACAGCTGATTCCCTGGCAGGCGGCACAGACGCTGTTGTCCAACGCCGAGAACCTGGGCGATGCTGCCCGCGCCGGTGGGGCGCGGGCGTACACTCGCGCCCTGCGCCATGACATCCGTTATACCAGTGCGTTCAAGATTGCCCTGCGCATGCAGACCAACTTCAATTTCAGCCCCTGGCTGGCTCACGAACTGTCCCAGCGCATTATCAAACTGATCAGCAAGCACTCGGTGGTCAGCCAGCTGGTACGCTTTTGTCGCGACGACCTGACGCCCTTGCTGGGGCAGGAAATTGCCGGCAAGGCAGAACGTATCCTGGTCGCCAGGCTACACACTATCGATACCGCCTTGAGCGCCCTGAACCTGACCTATCCAGTTTATGCGCACTGGACCCAGGAAGATTATCTGGCGCGGATCGCCCGCTCGCTGGAAGTCACGCGCTACAACGAAATGCTTGAACAGTCGCTGATTACCAAGGAAGTCTATAACAACCTGATTGCCCAGGTTAATTTGCGTTGGGAGCCGCTGTTTCGCCATCCCAGCCTGGACGTGTCGCTCAGCGCCAAGGAACTGGTCAAGCGCGTGCCGCTATTTGAAGAAATGGACGATACCGCCCTGACGCAGTTGAGCAGGCTGCTGCGGCCCCGCCTGATGCTGCCCAATCAAACGGTCCCGCAAATTGACCGATACGGCCATAAATTGATGTTTTTTGTCGCCTCCGGGGCAGTCCTGATCACGCTGCCGGACTCCTCCCGCGTGGAACTGGGCTCAGGTGAAATGCTGGGTGAACTGAGCATGCTCACCGACAAGACTCTGACGCAAAGCGTGCGCTCCATGGGCTACTCCAAGCTGCTGTTCCTGCAGGCACGGGATTTTCATGCCTTGATGAAAAAATTTCCCGATATCAAGGAGAAAATTGACCAGGTGGTCAAACAACGGCTGCGGGCGCTGGAAGTTTGGGAGCAATATGCTACCAAATCGGCAAATGCAACCGACCGCATGGACGAATCGGAAACGGCGGCAGCACCAGGTGGCATCTCGACTCGCTCGGAAGAAGAACTGCAGGACTCGGCCGAGGAAAGCGGGGCTGTACAACCCGACACCAGTGGGTCTGGGCAACCCGACAGTGATAACCGCGTTATTAAACAAAACTGATCCGGCACCGGTCAGGCAATCCGGGGGCGCCAGGGCTGTCTGCCGGCACGACCCCAACGGTAGTCAAGGGAAGACAACACCGGGGCCGGCGCGGTTATAATGCTACCGCTGATGTAATACCGCAGCCGCTTCTGAAATGCTACAGCAGCTTCTGAATATCCGCTGCAATCGCTTCGGGGGCGGTATTGGGTTTGATCAGCAGCCTGGACTCCCCTTCTGTGTCCAGCACATACAAGCCGGAACTGTGCTCCATGGTGTAGCTTTGACCGCTATCGACCTTTTTGTAGTACGCCTTGAAAGACGATGCCACCTTGGCAATTTGTTCATCCGATCCGGTCAGACCCACAAATGAAGGATCAAAAGCGCTCACGTACTGCTTCATGACGGCTGGCGTATCGCGTTGCGGGTCGACGCTGATCATGATGACCTGCACCTGCTCGCGCTGTTCGGGCTCGAGTTTTTCCCTTACCTGTGCCAGTTCTGCCATGGTAGTAGGGCACACGTCAGGACATTGCGTAAAGCCAAAGAAGATCACCATGACCTTGCCGCGATAGGCCTGCTGTAACTGAATGGCGGTGCCATTCTGGTCGACCAGTTCAATATCCTTGCCGAACCCGGTTCCCGTGATGTCACTGCCGGTAAAGCTGCCAGCAGAAGCCGTTGCATTCGCTGAAACCGCATTGCCGGCACTATCGGATGCATTGTTATCACACGCAGCCAGCGCAGTAGCCATAGCCATTGCAAGGACAGTTCGGGTTGCAAATCGCAGGGACAGAAACGACTTCATGATTTACTCCAGGAGACAACAAAAAACCCGTTCATTACAGGCAGGGGCCAAGCGCGAGAAGCCGCTCGCGATGCCTGGCTGACAGCGAGCACAATCATCGTCGCCACGCCGCCGGGCACTGATCGGCTGCCAACTAACCAGCCACGACGCCCGACATCAAAATCCAATGATCGATCAGCAGCGCCATAAACAGCAGGGATAGATAAAGGATCGAATAGCGGAACGTCTTGCGGGCCAGTTCGTCACTGTATGCCTTGTAGAGCCTGTATGCATAACCGATGAAAATGGCGCCCAGTATCAGCGCGCTGGACAGATACATGTAGCCGCTCATGCGAATCACAAATGGCAATATGGTGATGACCAGCAGCATGAAGGTGTACAGCAGGATATGCAGGCGCGTAAAGTCTTTGCCATGCGTGACCGGCAGCATGGGCAGGCCCGCATTGCGATAATCGTGCTCGCGATACAGCGCCAGCGCCCAGAAATGCGGCGGGGTCCAGACAAAAATGATCAGCACCAGCAGCCACGCTTCTGCGGGCACGGCATTGGCCACCGCCGCCCAGCCCAACGCCGGCGGCATGGCGCCGGACAGGCCGCCGATCACGATATTCTGCGATGTACGCGGCTTGAGGATGATGGTATAGATCAGCGCATAACCGATAAAGGTGGCAAAGGTAAGCCACATTGTCAGCGGGTTCACCAGGTGATACAGAACCAGCATGCCGGCTCCGCCGACCACGCCCGATAGCGTGATCACCTGCAAGGGGGTAATCGTCCCCTTGGCCGTCGGCCTGCGAGCCGTACGCAACATGCGCGCATCAATCTCGAACTCGATCAGGCAATTGATGGCAAACGCAGCGGCAGCAAGCAGCCAGATTCCAATTGTCGCAGCAATCAGGATCTGCACCGGAGGCAGGCCTGGCGAGGCCAGGAACATACCGATGACCGCGCAAAACACGGCCAACTGGGTTACGCGCGGCTTGGTCAGGACAAGGTACTGTCGCAACAGCCCGGCATCAGGATGAATAGCAGTTGTCATAGTGGCAGAAACGACCCTTTACCGCCGCGGGACATACGCACCATCAGGGTCACGCAGGCTATGGTAAGCCCGGCAGCACCCCCTGTGTGCAGTACCGCGATAAGCAACGGCCATTGGAAGAAAATGGTTGTCAGGCCGGTCAGTACCTGAACAATAAGCAGCCCGATCAGCAAATGGGCTGGCCCTTTCAGACCGGCTTCCCGACGCGCCACAAAGGCCAGCGCAAACAGGAAAACAAAAACAAAAAAAGCAAAATTGCGATGCGTCCAGTGTATCGCGGTCAGCGCTTCCTGAGAAATAATTTCACCTGTCGGCAACTCGCCCAGCGCCCGTACCAGGGAAAAACCACCCTGATAGTCCATCTCGGGCACCCAGGCCCCATGACAGGTGGGAAAATCCATACAGGCAAGCGCCGCGTAATTGGTGCTGACCCAGCCCCCCAGAAACAACTGCACAACCAGCACAATGAACCCCAAAGCCATCCACGGCCGCCAGGCGCGCGCGCGCGCAGCAATGCCTACATGGGGTTTTTCGCGAGCGGCCAGCCAGGTCATCATGGCCAGCAGCAGCATGCCCAGCACCAGGTGCGTGGTCACGACTAGCGGCATCAGCTTGTGCGTCACGGTCCAGGCTCCGAAGGCGCCCTGCAGACAAACAGCGACCAGGGTGGCGGTGGCCAGCACCGGCGATCTGCCAAGCTCACGGCGATAGCGCCATGCCATGTACACAATCGCAATAATCATCATCCCCAGCAACGTCCCCCAGTAGCGGTGAATCATTTCGATCCAGGCCTTTGACATGGATACCGGGCCAAAAGGCTGCTGCTGCAGCGCATTTGCAATATGTTCAGAAGCGCCCAAAGGGCTTGCCTTGCCGTAACAGCCTGGCCAGTCGGGGCACCCCAGCCCTGAATCGGTCAGGCGCACAAATGCGCCGAACATAATCAGATCCAGCGTAAAAAACCAGGTCAGAAACACCAGCCTGCGATAGCGGCTGCGAATGCGTTCAGTTGCCGTGTTCATATACATCAGCCGATGGTCGAGGCATGCAGCAATTTGGCCAGATCACCGCGAAAACGCACGGGGTCAGACTCATTGCCCGGGTAATGCATAATCAGGTTGCCATTGGGATCAACAATCCACAGGTAAGAATCCATTTTCTTTTCGACCGCAACCGCATCCCCTGTACGATCGGCTTCGTCCAGCAGAAAATCGCTGAGCGCCTTGGGATCGGCCCGCAACATGATCGTGCCTTTGTAGGCTTCCAGCACTTTTTCTGGAATAGGCTGATCATCAGTCACAAACCAGACCCGCTGAATGCGGTTGACATTCTTGCCCTGGCTGGCGTGCCCGTTACGGGTAAAATGCAGTTTCTTTGCGCACGAATCCGGGCAGGCGCCACCATCGGACGTGACCAGCACCCATTTTCCTTTGAGGGTATTCAGATCGAAAGGCTTGCCGTCCAGCGTAGTCAGGCTGAGCGTATCAGACGAAGGCATGGGCCGTTGTGGCTGAACAAAATTGCCGTAATTGGTTGAGCCATCTGGTCTCAGCGAAGGCACGTAGTACAGCAGCGCAGCTGCAATCATGGGCACGATACAGCTCAGAATAATCAGGTACAGGGGCATGTTGGAGCGCTTTGCGCCCGACTGCGTGGGAGTCCCGGATGACGATGGACGGTTGGTATTCATGACGACGACATTTCCTTTGTACTTTTCAGACGCAGCCGGATCAGGCTGATCAACAAGGCCAGGGCGGCAATGGCGGCAAAACAGAACCATTGCAATGCATAGCCGATATTCTTATCCGCATCAATAGAAGGATGCGGCCAATCTCGCACCAGCCCCTGCTCGGAGGAACCGGTTTGCAGCACCACCAGTGGCAGCATATGCAAGCCACTGGCCTTGCCAAATTCGGCCAAATCCAAATTCTGCACCTGAGGCAGCGGTCCGCTGCTTTGGGGAATCTGTTCAGGCAACTGCGCCACGGCCTTGCCCAAACTCCATAGTTCGAACAGGCGCGGCACCCGCAGAGCGATCTCGCCGCTTACCGTCTGCCTGCCTTCAGGCAAGGCAAATTCAGGCATGGCGGACGGCGTCAGCACTTGAGGGAACCAGCCGCGCAATACCAATACCGCATCACGCGAATCATTGTCCAGCAACAGGGGGGTGGCAAGCCAATAGCCCGGGCGACCGTTCTGGTTGCGATTGACCAATACACTGAAGGCGCCTAGCCAATGGCCGGCGACTGTTGCAGGACGCCATGCCACAATATCGGAAGACGGAATATGCTTGTCAATGGTCAGTGGCGGCAGAGCCTGCCCGCTTTCAATCTGCTGCGCAGTCGCGCGGCGCTCGTCGGCGCGATGCAACTGCCATCGACCCAGAGAAACGAAAATCACAGTCAGCAATGCCAGCAGAATCAGCATCGTTACTGTTTTCCAGTTTATTAATTTCCGTTTCATTACTACAATATTCTATTCCAGTCAGGAGTTAACCCATGCGTATCTTTATCGGACTCGCCTTTCTTGCGATCATAGGCAGTCTGGCATCGGCCTTTTTCTACCTTATGCGCGACAAAGGCACAACCAATCGCACAGTCAACGCACTTACCCTGCGTATTGCACTGTCCATTGCGCTGTTTCTGTTCGTCCTGTTTGCCCATTACATGGGATGGATCGACAGCACGGGCATTGACCAGCCTACTCGTTAAAACCGCGTTCCGGAACACGGCCCGGTTACACGCTCAGGGGCTGGTCAGCGCGTTTTTACCCGCGTCAAACCAGCCTGAGCCAGCTTCAATGCAAGCCTGTTGTGGGCACCGCTATGCTATCAACACCACGTTAAACATCATACCGCCAATGACTGCGCTTTGCTGTAACAGCACCCGGTTGCGCTGAAACAGCAAAGGGTCGGTTTTCCGACCCTTTGCCTTTTATCGAACCGCTGGGTAAATCAGAACCAGTAAACGAACAGGTACAGACCCAGCCAGACCACGTCCACAAAGTGCCAGTACCAGGCAGCACCCTCAAAACCGAAGTGATGATCGGCAGTGAAGTGACCACGGATCAGGCGGATCAGAATGACAGTGAGCATGGTTGCACCGAGCAGCACGTGAAAGCCGTGAAAGCCGGTGAGCATATAGAACAGCGAACCGTAAATACCGGAATCAAAACGCAGATTCAGTTCGGAATAGGCGTGAATGTATTCTTCGGCCTGGAAAAACACGAAGGTGAAACCCAGAACAATGGTGACGAACAGCCACAAAATAGCGCTTTTGCGGTGATCGGCACGTAATGCATGGTGAGACAGGGTCAGTGTCAGGCCTGAAGACAACAGCAACAGCGTGTTGATCGTCGGCAGCCAGAAGGGACCTACTGTTTCAAAATGGGCGACGATGCCTGCAGGACCCAGATTGGGCCACTGGCCGGTAAAGCCGGGCCACAGCAGCAACTGATGATCCATGTCGCTCAACCAGGGCGTGGTCACTTCACGCGCATACCAGAGCGAGCCGAAGAACGCGGCAAAAAACATCACTTCAGAGAAGATGAACCAGCCCATACCCCAGCGGTAAGACAAGTCAATGCGCTTGCTGTTCATGCCCGCCTCTGACTCACGGATGGCATCGCCAAACCATTGATAGAGTACGAAAAACAGGGCAAGCAGCCCAAACAGTACGAGATACTGCCCGTAAGGCACTTTGTTAATCCAGGTCACCGCGCCGATCAAAATGATCAGCATTATGGCACTTGTCTTAACTGGATGGGCCGAATCGGCCGGCACGTAATAATACGGTGCTTCTTTTACCTGAACCGAGTGGCTCGCACTCATAATGTTCTCCCTCATGGAACGCTTTGACCAACTAGGTGAGGCTGGTTATCGCCCAGCGCGCCACCATCACCAATAAAATAATAAACAGGACTGTCGCTATGATGCCACCCAGGATCAGATGTACCGGATTCAACCGGGAAATGTCATCCTGATAGCCCGAGCCGCGGCGCACGCCGAACAGCCCCCACAGCACTGCTTTCATGGTCTGAAAGAAGTTGAGCTTTCTTTTGGACAAATCCCGTAAATCTTCACTCATTGCTACATCCTTCCCAAGTGTCAGCGGTGTTACGCCGCTGACAGTACATGACCGAAAATCGCCCACAGGAAGATTGCAACTACCAATCCGGCCAGGATCAAACCAACAATCCTGTTCCTACGTTTTTGCTCTGGTGTCATAACGCGATGTTACTTGACAACAGGCGGCGTTTCAAAGGTATGGAACGGCAGCGGAGATGGCAGTGTCCACTCCAGCCCTTCTGCACCTTCCCATACCTGGGCAGTCGCAGTCTCGCCAGCGCCACGATATGTTTTCAAAATGATGTACAAAAACAGCAATTGCGAGAATCCGAACCAGAAGGCACCGATAGTGGCGATCTGGTGGAAGTCCGTAAACTGCGGTGCGTAATCGACATAACGACGCGGCATGCCGGCCAGTCCCAGGAAGTGCATCGGGAAGAACGTCAAGTTGAAAGACAGCATGGTAGACCAGAAGTGGATTTTGCCCAGTTTCTCGTTATACATACGGCCTGTCCATTTTGGCAGCCAGTAATAGGTACCGGCAAAAAGGGCAAACAGCGATCCGGCTACCAGCACGTAGTGAAAGTGAGCCACAACATAATAGGTATCGTGTACGGCGATATCAATGGGCGCAACGGCCAGAATCAGACCGGTAAAGCCACCAAGGGTGAACACGAAAATAAAACCAACGGAGAACAGCATGGGCGTTTCGAAGGTAAGCGAACCGCGCCACATGGTGGCGACCCAGTTGAACACTTTCACGCCCGTAGGAATGGAAATGAGCATGGTTGCATACATGAAGTACAACTGCCCGGTGACCGGCATACCCGTTGCAAACATATGGTGGGCCCAGACGATGAACGACAGCACGGCAATCGCGGCAGTCGCATACACCATGGACGCATAACCAAACAGGCGCTTGCGTGAGAAGGTAGGAATGATGGCCGACACAATACCGAAGGCCGGCAGAATCATAATATACACTTCAGGGTGGCCGAAGAACCAGAATATGTGCTGATACAGAACCGGATCACCACCGGCAGCGGCGTTGAAAAAGCCTGTGCCAAAGTGACGGTCGGTCAGCAACATGGTGACGGCAGCAGCCAGAACCGGCATCACAGCGATTAGCAGGAATGCAGTGATCAACCATGTCCAGCAGAACAGCGGCATTTTCATCAATGTCATGCCAGGCGCGCGCATATTCAGGATGGTCACGATAATATTGATCGCACCCATAATGGACGAGGCACCCAGGATGTGCACGGCGAAAATGGCCATGTCCATGCCAGGACCCATTTGCAGCGACAACGGTGCGTAAAGTGTCCAGCCGGCAGCAGTGGCGCCGCCAGGAACAAAGAACGAGCCGGTCAGCAAAATGGCGCCGACAGGCAGCAGCCAGAAGCTAAAGTTATTCATCCGCGCAAAAGCCATATCGGACGCGCCGATCTGCAACGGAATCATATAGTTGGCAAATCCAACCAGCGCAGGCATGATCGCACCGAAAATCATAATCAGGCCGTGCATGGTGGTGAACTGGTTGAACAGATCAGGCTGGAAGAACTGTATCCCCGGTTCAAACAGCTCGGTACGAATCAGCAACGCCAGCGCGCCGCCCTCAAGCAGCATGATGAACGAGAATAACAGGTACATCGTACCGATATCCTTGTGATTGGTGGCGAACAGCCAGCGGCGCCAGCCCGTTGGGGCTGCGTGGTGATGGTCATCGTGTCCGTGATGATCAGGAGCGTGACCCACTACTGTACTACTCATTTTTGACTCCTTGCCTGCTGCGTGCCTGGCTTGCAGATATCACAGGCGCAATATTGCGAATATAAAGTTCCGAATGTCATTTTCATTGTGCTGCTACTTTCTGCTGCTCTGCAATCCACTTGTCATAATCCTCTGGAGAAACGACGCGGACTACGATTGGCATGAATGCATGGTTCTGGCCACACAGCTCGGCACACTGGCCGCGATACGTACCCACCTTGTCGGTGCGAAACCAGGCATCACGCAGGAAGCCGGGGATGGCATCCTGTTTCACACCCAGCTCTGGTACAAAAAATGAATGAATGACGTCGTCGGCAGTGATCACGACGCGGACTTTCTTACCTGCGGGAACAACCAACTCGTTATCCACTTCCATCAAGTAAGTATTGGATTTCTCGGCTTTGCCTTCGATCTGGTCGTAAGGCGTGGTCATATTGGAGACGAAATTGATACCCTTGGCCTTGCCATCCAGGTACTCATAACCCCATTTCCACTGATAGCCAGTTGCCTTGACGGTGATGTCAGCGCTGCTGGTATCTTTCATTGCCACCACGGTTTTCGTTGCAGGCAGGGCCATCGCAATCACGATAATGAACGGGACCACTGTCCAGGCCACTTCCACGCCCATGTGCTCATGGAATACGGAAGCCTTGAAACCCTTGGATTTGCGGTGCGCCCAGATTGAGTAGAACATGACGCCGAAGACGGCAATAAAAATGACAGTACAGATTATCAGCATCATGATGTGCAGACTGTACATGCTCTCGGCTATTTCGGTGACACCCTTATGCAGATTGACTTGCAATACCTTAGGACCACCTGGCATATCCTGGACCTGAGCCCACGCCGTACAGGCTGGCAGGAGCGCTCCAAGACCAAGTAAACCTTGCAACTTCTTCATGTTGACCTCATTTTTGTGCGCTTTTCCGTTTTTCGTATGAAACTGATCGGATCGCGCCTGATTATCGTAGCTGACGGCAACCGCATAAAAGCGTACCAATCATAACCCTTTGCGGTACAGGATTATACCCAAGACGCCTTAACCTGTGTCAAAGATAGTTCATTTAACCATATAAAACCTGCAGCGAACCTGCCTGCGAACTTTTTGCGAATACAATCGTTGCATGTTTGACACGACATCGATGCAACCTTGAACCGAATCCCCGCCCTTTACGCCGCCCTGTTGCAATCCATACAGGAAGTGCCGCCTGAATACTCGCTGCCGCTGACCATTGCCGGCAAACTGGCCGGCTTTATTACGCCGCAGGCGCTCAAGGCTATTGGTCATCTGCCGCAAGTGCGCACCACCGAGACCGCAGTACACTTTGCCGATCCTGGCACGCCCCGCTTCGAACTGGAGCCGCTACTGGCTGATATCGCCATTATTTTGCGCGACGCGGGCCTGCTCAAAACCTGGCGGGATGAGCTGCTCACAGTATATGCCGAAGGGGACGATCTTGCAAAAATGGAGCGCGCTGCCATGCGCCCATTGGGCCTGCTGACCCACGCCGTTCATTTGAACGCCTGGACCCCGGACCTGCAACTGTATATAGCAAAGCGCGCCATGACCAAAGCGAGCGATCCGGGCATGTGGGATACGCTGGCCGGCGGCCTGGCCAACGGTTCGGAAGACCTGGAACACGCGCTGTTGCGCGAAACCTTCGAAGAGGCCGGGCTGCAGGAAAACATCCTGACCTGCCGCACGCCACTGCGCACGCTATTGCGCATGCACCGTCGCCTGCCTGAAGGCTACCAGGTCGAGGACATTCTGGTCAGCGACTGCATCCTCCCGCCCCACGCCACACCCCGGAACATGGACGGCGAGGTATCGGAGATTCGCATCGTCAGCCAGCAGCAGGCCGTGCAAATGATTGCCGACAGACAGATCACGCTGGAAGCTGCACTTGTTATACTGGAAGGCATGCTGAGCCGTACATCCGAAACATTGCTCGCGCGGTTTCGCGCGCAGCCGCAAAATCAGGGAGAACCTCATGACAAGCAGCAACCCGTTTGATCGGCCCGGCCTGGGGCCTGACAGCGCCAGCAATCCCATCATGCAAAGCCTGGACATGATGAGCAAGGCCTGGCAGCAGTTTGCACAAGTCCAGCAGGCAAGCAATCCGGCCTTTGCCATGCCCCCTGCCCTGAACCCGGAAGATCTGGACAAGCGCATCCAGGAACTCAAAAGCATAGAAAGCTGGCTGACCATGAACCTGTCCATG
>NZ_JBQEAU010000007.1:54766-63611 GCF_052108595.1 Advenella sp. | reverse complement strand
CAGGGACAGGTCGTTCTGGATGTGGCTGGCGAGCAGCGCCGGGACATGACGGTCAGCGACCTGTTGCAGATGTTTGAGAAGGTCAGGGGAGAGCAGATCACCGATGACGCCCTGTTGCTCGATTGACACTGTGCAGGCTCAAAAAAGCAGATTTTTATCCTCTCTGGCGGGCGGATGACGCCAAAACCGGCACAGCCATGTTATTTTTACCGCATCTTTGCCAAGTAGTAGCCGACCGGGGCTATTTACCAAACCCCGCGCCGGTGGGTGATTCAGCCATAGTGCACTGGATATTGGCACGGCTGATACGGCGGCCTGCGTTGCCAACCAGGCAGGCAGGGGCCACTTTGGCTGTGCCTTTTCAGTAAGCGACGGATCCAGCGCATTGCGCAGATTCGCCAATCTATAGCCCATTTCTCAGATGAGAGTGCTCACAAAATGCTCAAGGATCTGATAAAAACCCTAGAACTTAAGGGTTTATACTAAATAGTATTTGCTTAGGCAATTATTTTCTGGTTATAATCTTTTCTTCAATACCGTTCAATCAGCTATCCGTCAGGATCAGCCCTCGCTCTCAAGGTTTCCAGCCCAATGACAAACAGACTCTTTATACACAAGCGCTATGTTGCAACAGTTTTGCTGTCGTGCCTGGTTGCGCTAAGCGGTTGCGGTAAGGAAGACCAGCAAGCAGGCGCGCAAAGCGGCCCGCCGCCGACACCGGTCAGCACAGTCAAAGTGACTGAGACACCTACCACCATCTTTACGATGCTGCCAGGCCGGGTTAGCGCCGTGCGCGATGCACAGGTGCGCGCCCGCGTTAACGGTATCGTGCAAAAAATTGAATTTGAGCAGGGTCGAGAAGTAAAGAAAGGACAGGTGCTCTTTCGTATTGATCCGGCAACCTACAAAGCCCAATACGCTCAGGCTGAAGCTGCATTGAATCAGGCCAAAGCGACTGCGGGAAGTGCCCGGCAACTGGCCAACCGCTATGCCACCCTGGTCAAATCCAACGCCGTGAGCCGTCAGGAATATGACGATGCGCGCGCGCAGGCAAACCAGGCAGATGCAACCATCGCTTCGGCCAAAGCTGCACTGGATGCAGCACGCATCAATTTGTCTTATACCGATGTCGAGTCGCCCATTGACGGCATTATCGGCCGTGCCCTGGTCACAGAAGGGGCGCTGGTCAGCGGCACCGAAGCCACCGAACTGGCGCATGTGCAGCAAATGGACCCGGTATATGTGGATTTCACACAATCTACCGCTGAACTGTACCGCTTGCGCAAAGCCCTGGCAGACGGACAGCTGACCAAAGTTGATGAAAATACCGCACTGGTACAAATTGAACTGGAAGACGGCACCCAATATGCGCAGGACGGCAAGCTACTGTTTACCGGAGTCAGCGTTGAGCCATCGACCGGCCAGGTCACGCTGCGAGCGACCTTTCCGAATGCAGACAAACTCCTGTTGCCCGGCATGTATGTCAACGTCAAGCTTGAGCAGGGCAAGGATGAAAAAGCCCTGCTGGTTCCAACTCAGGCCATTCAGCGCTCTAGTGATGGTCTGAGCAATCTGATGCTGGTTCGGGATGGCAAGGTAGCATCGGTTACGATTCAAACGGGCGGGGAAGTCAATAGCGATACGATCATCACGCAAGGTGTGAAGGCGGGTGACGAAGTTATTGTCGAAGGCTTCCAAAAAATTCGCCCAGGTGCACCGGTCAAACCACAGCCATGGAAGAAAAAGGACGCTGCAGGCAATAGCGGTCAGCAGCCCCAACCGGGTGCGGGGCAACAGCCCAAGAAAGAGGGCGATAGCGCCCCGGCACAGGAAAGCAAGCCTGAACAGCAGGGCGACAAGCCGGCACAATGAGTATATAAAACATGTCAAATTTTTTCATTAACCGGCCAATTTTTGCCTGGGTTATTGCGATTATCATATTTTTCGCGGGTGTCGTTTCTATCCCGAATATGGCCATCTCGCAGTATCCTGAAGTGGCACCGCCGACTATCACCGTAAACGCCACATACCCTGGCGCCGGGGCGGAAGAAGTTGCACGCTCTGTAACCAGTCTGATCGAGAACGAACTCAATGGTGCCGAAGGCATGCTGTACTACGCCTCTACCAGCGATTCGTATGGTGCTGCCAAGATCGATGTGACATTTGAACCGGGTACTGACCCCGATCTTGCACAAGTCGATGTACAGAATCGTATTGCCGCGGTCAATTCCAAACTGCCACAGGCGGTGACGCAGCAGGGTATTACGTACTCGAAAAGTACGTCAGGGTTCCTGCTGATCGGGACACTGAGCTCGACCGATGGTTCACTGGATGACGCTGGACTGGGTGATTACATTACCAGGAATATTCAGAACTCGATTGCCCGAATTAAGGGTGTGGGTCAATTCCAGCTGTTTGCTTCACCACGTGCCATGCGTATCTGGGTAGATTCGGCAAAAATGACCTCCTTCGGTCTGACAACCAGTGATATCAAGACTGCCCTGCAAACACAGAATGCACAAATTACAGGCGGTACCCTGGGGTCGCCACCGACGCCAGATGACCAGACCACCAGCGCAACGGTGATCGTCAATGGTCAGCTTAGCACCGTCAAGGAGTTCGGCGATATTGTTCTGCGCGCCACACAAGGCGGCTCAACGGTCAGGCTCAGCGACGTGGCACGTATCGAAGTGGGCGCCGACTCCTATCAGTTTGGCGCCCGCCTGAACGGGCAAACATCGGCCGCATTCGCCGTCTCACTGGCCCCCAACGCCAATGCGCTGGAAACATCAAAGCTGGTTCAGGCCGAGATGGAAAACCTGTCCAAGTATTTTCCGGGCAATATTGAATACAAAATTCCGTACAACACTGCACCATATGTGGATGCCTCCATCACCCAGGTGGTTCATACCCTGGTTGAAGCGATGCTGCTAGTGTTTGTCGTTATGTTCCTGTTCCTGCAGAACATCCGCTATACACTGATCCCGGCGATTGTAGTTCCGGTGGCGCTGATGGGCACGCTGGCTACGCTGTCGGCCATGGGTTACTCTATCAATACGCTCACCATGTTTGCAATGGTGCTCGCCATCGGTATTCTGGTCGATGACGCGATCGTGGTGGTTGAAAATGTGGAAAGGATCATGGCCGAAGAGGGTCTGCAGCCCAAGGAAGCCACGATCAAGGCGATGCCACAGATTTTCGGGGCGATCGTCGGTATTACGCTAGTGTTGATGGTCGTATTTGCGCCGCTATTCTTCATGAGTGGGTCTGCGGGTGTGATTTACCGTCAGTTCGCGGCTGCGATGATTATTTCTATCGGCTTTTCAGCATTTCTGGCGCTTACCTTTACGCCAGCCATGTGTGCCACACTGCTCAAACCGGTGCCCAAGGGGCATCATGAGAAAAAAGGCTTTTTCGGCTGGTTTAACCGGACGTTTGCCAAAATCACGAACAACTATACGGGTTTCGTGGGCAGCCTGCTCAAGCGTGGCGGGCGCATGATGCTGATCTATCTGGGATTGGTCATTCTGCTGGGCTTTCTGTATCTGCGTCTGCCCAGTTCGTTCCTGCCTACAGAGGATCAGGGCTATGCCGTGACCAACATCGAGTTGCCGGCGGGTGTCTCGGCCAAGCGGACCGAAGAGGTCATCAAGCAGGTTGAGGAATACTATGAGAAACAGCCTGAGGTGGAAAACATCATCACCGTGCAGGGTTTCAGTTTCAATGGTTCCGGTCTGAACTCGGCCATTGCCTTTACGCCGTTCAAGAAATTTGCTGATCGCAAGGGAGAAGAGCATAGCGCCATGTCGGTAGCGGGACGCGCCACAGGCCAGCTGCTTTTCGGTATTCCGGATGCCATGGTGCTCTCTATTGTGCCGCCGTCCATTCCTTCATTGGGTACGGCGACAGGTTTTGACTTGCGCTTGCAGGATCGCGGCGGTATGGGGCAGACCCAGTTGCGTGAAGCGGCCAACCAACTGATACAGCTGTCAGGCCAGAGCAAGATTCTTTCCCAGGTGCGTATTTCCGGTCTTGGCCCGGGCCCGCAGTTGAAAGTGACCGTCGATCGCATCAAAGCCTATTCACTTGGCGTGAACATGGCCGAGGTCGGCAGCGTGCTGTCCGGTACAATTGGCAATAGCTATCTGGGGCAGTTCCCTAACCAGGGCTGGATGCAGAACGTCTGGATTCAGGCTGAAGCCGAACAACGGATGTCGCCCGAAGATATTCTCAAATTGAGGGTACACAATACCGATGGCGATCTGGTCCCTCTATCTTCCTTTGTTTCACTGGATTGGGTACAGGGTCAAAGTCAGGTACAGCGTTACAATAGTTATGATTCCATCACGATTCAGGGCCAGGCCAATGCCGGCTACGCCAATGGTGAAGCGATGGATGAAATTGTGAAACTGGTTGGTCAGTTGCCTTCAGGTATCGGTTACGAATGGACCGGTTTGTCCTATCAGGAAGTTCAGGCGGGCAGTCAGGCATCCATTATGCTTGGATTGGCCTTCGCTGTGGTATTCCTGGTGCTCGCTGCGCTGTATGAAAGCTGGTGGATTCCATTATCTGCCGTATTGGTTGTGCCTTTGGGTATGCTGGGTACGGTGGGTCTGGTCTCGCTGGTGGGAATGTCAAATGACATTTACTTCCAGGTGGGTATGATTACGGTAATTGGATTGTCTGCCAAGAACGCCATTCTGATTGTGGAATTTGCCAAGGATGCGTTTGCGTCAGGTAAGGGGCTGGTTGAATCGACGCTGGAAGCGGCGCGACTGCGGTTCCGGCCGATTCTGATGACTTCGTTCGCTTTCATCATGGGCGTCATACCGCTCATGCTGGCCAATGCCGAAGGTGCAGCGAGTCAGCAGGCCGTTGGCTATGGGGTGTTTGGCGGTATGGTAGCGGCTACACCGTTTGCCGTGCTGTTCGTCCCAACATTCTTCGTTGTCGTGATGACGTTCTTCAAAGTAAAACCACGCCTGTTGGGTCGTCAGGCTGATGAACACGAGAAAGCTACCGAAGCCGAAAAAGAATCTCAGCATATCTATACCGATGTGGCTGAGGCAGATGATATGACCGCCGGTGGCGACAGCAAACGTCAGGACGGATCACCTCCAAAAGGAAATGAATAATCATGCAAGGGTCACAACGTACATTGCCCCGTTTTTCCGCTGTTTTCATGGCCGTCCTGCTGGCTGGCTGCTCATTGTCACCCGACTATACGCGGCCGGACGCACCGGTTCCGGGGACCTACCCTGGGCAGGACGGCGCCAATCAGACATCCGTTGCCGATTTAGGCTGGGAGCAGTTTTTCCGTGAACCTCGCCTGAAGGCACTGATTGGCCTGGCGCTGGAAAACAACCGTGATATGCGTATTGCGGTAAAACGGGTTGATGAGGCGCGTGCCCAATATGGCATTACGCGCAGCGATCAATTCCCGCAAATTGGCGCTACGGCGCAGGAAACTGCCCAGCGCATGCCGCCCAATATGCGTCAGGCCGGCCCGGATAGTCCTTCGGTCTCGCGCAGCTTTACGGCCGGCATCGGTATTACCGACTTTGAGCTGGATTTCTTCGGCAAACAACGCAACTTGTCCGAAGCGGCATTCCAGTCCTATCTGGCAACCGTGGAAGGGCGCAAAACGGCGCAGATCAATCTGATCGGCCAACTGGCTACGGCGTACTACAATTTGCGTGCAGCGCAACAGCAAAGAGAGCTGGTTGCCAAGACGCTCAAATCACGTCAATCTACCTATGACCTGGTCCAGGCGCGCTTTCGCGGTGGCGTAGCGTCGGCGCTGGATGTCAATCAGGCCAAGACCCTGCTGGACTCTGCCCGGGCTAGCTCGGCTGAACTGGATCGCAGCGAGCAACTGGCCAGAAATGCATTGCAGCTGATTATCGGCGCGCCAATTCCTGCCGGCCTGCCTGCAGCCAGCCCGTTCGCCGGCGATGTATTGATGACGAAAATACCAGCGGGACTGCCTTCCGATTTGCTGGTGCGGCGTCCGGACATCATTGCCGCAGAGCACGAGTTGCTGGCTGCCAACGCCAATATCGGCGCAGCAAGAGCGGCTTTTTTCCCAAGCATTTCCCTGACCGGACTGATTGGATCGGCCAGTCTGGGCCTCAGTACGCTTTTTTCGGGTGGACAAGGTTCCTGGTCGTTCAATCCGGTGATCACAATGCCAATTTTCACGGCAGGGCGGTTGCGCAACAATCTTGAGCTGAGCGAAGTGCGCAAGGATATTGCTGTCGCGCAGTACGAAAAATCGATTCAGACGGCATTCAAGGAAGTTGCTGACTCGCTGGCAGGGGAAGCCACCTACGGCGCCCAGTTGCAAGCCCTGAGGGATCAACAAAAATCTGCATACGAGTCGCTCAATCTGTCGGATTTGCGTTATAGAAATGGCATAGACAGCTTCCTGCAGGTTCAAACTGCCCAGATCAATCTGTTTACCGTGCAGCAGAGTTTCGTCCAGGTGGGACTCGAATCCTTGCTGAACAAAGTGGAGTTGTACAAGGCCCTGGGTGGCGGCTGGAATCGTGGCACCTCGATGCGTCCGAATCCGGATGCGCCCATAGCCAATCCAGTACCGGTTTCCGGCAACGCGACACAAATCACCCCGTCAACACAGCAATAGCGCAGGATGCATCATGATTGATTTGGGTGTAAATATTGATCATGTGGCCACGCTGCGTCAGCAGCGCGGTTGTGGTTACCCTGATCCGGTCCGTGCAGCGTTGGTTGCCGAGCAGGCTGGCGCCGACGTCATTACGCTGCATTTGCGCGAAGATCGCCGGCATATTCAGGATAGCGACGTACATGCCCTGCGGCCCTTGTTGAAGACACGCATGAATCTTGAATGCGCTGTGACCGACGAGATGCTGGATATCGCCTGTCAGGTGCGTCCTCATGACGTGTGCCTGGTGCCAGAGAAACGGCAGGAACTGACCACCGAGGGTGGGCTCGATGTCCAGACCTACTTCGAATCGGTCAGCCAGGCCATCAGCAAACTGCACGCCGCACACGCACGGGTGTCGTTATTTGTCGACCCCGATCTTGAGCAGATTCGCGCTGCCGTGCAAGCGGGTGCCGGCGTCATTGAGCTGCATACAGGCGCCTACGCGCAAGCTAGCGGCGAGGCGCAGCAGCTCGAACTCGAGCGCATCCGGTTGGCAATAGCGGAAGGACTACGCCAGGGCTTGAAAGTCAATGCAGGCCATGGCCTGCACTATCAGAACGTCCAGGCCATTGTGGCGCTTGGCGGCATCTCCGAGCTCAATATTGGTCATGCCATCGTGGCCCAGGCGATATTTGACGGTTGGGAAAAGGCGGTACGGGATATGAAGGCGCTGCTGCGCAATTGAGACGAGTGTATCGGCCTGCTGATCTTCCTTTATCGTCAGGGTCATCGGCCCATTTTTCGATCTGCTGCGCTATCATATTCGTATTGCAACTCAGGTAATTGTTCATGACTCAACCCATTGATTTTCTGTTGTCCCGCAGTTCCATGAAACTGGTTACGGCGCCTGCGCCCAATAATGGCGATCTGGCCCGGATTCTGCAGGCCGCCATGGCAGCGCCTGATCACGGTAGCCTTCAGCCCTGGCGGTTCAAGATTATTCGTGGCCCGGCCATCGGCAAGTTCGCCGATTTTTCCATTGGGCTGCGCCAACAGAGCGACACGCCGTTCACGCCCGAAAAAGAAGCGGCAACCCGTGCCTGGCTCAGTGAAGTACCCATGATCATTGCTGTAGCCTGCCATATCGATTATGGCAACACTGCCATCAGCGAGACAGAGCGAGTCCTCGCCACCGGTGCCGCTGTCACCAATATCCTGAATGCTGCTTATATGCTGGGTTATGGTGCATTCTGGAGTACGGGTATTGCCACTTACATTGATGAATTTCAAGCAGGACTCGGTTTTGATTCGCTCGACTATCGGTTCCTGGGCTTCATTGCCATCGGCACGCCCAAAATGTCCATCCCGCAGAAAAAACGTCCACATCACACCCAATTCATCGACGAATGGACCGAGCCACTGGACGTATGATTCACCGGCCAGCGCTGCGATTACAACCCTATCAGAGGTGCCAGCGTTTTTCCCGCTGAGTGCCGCCTGATGAACGGGCCGGCAACGGTGGCGCGCTCGACAATGCCAGGCCAATAGCCGCAAAGAAGGCCTGCCTTGCAGCACTTCTTATTCCCCAGTGCCTGCCATCACCAGCGGCAACCACGCGGCGACAATGCTGCTGCGCGTAACCCCTGAGCGGCTTTTCTATGGCGAGTTTGCTTGTATTTCACATAAACCCTAAACCAACGAGGCGTTCAGCCTGTCAAAAAAACGCGCCGAGCACAATCGAAGTGTAAAAGAGGACTTTGTCATCAAATTTGAATTATGATGGCCGCTTTCGATATCAAATCAAGAAAGCACCACCATGAACGAGTTCCGAACCCGTACCGATCAATCCGCTTCGTGGTCTGTTTTCCTTATCTTTCTGCGCCTGGGCCTGACCTCTTTTGGCGGCCCGATCGCCCATCTAGGTTACTTTCACCACGAGTTTGTCAGCCGACGGCGCTGGCTGTCTGAACGCAGTTATGCCGATCTGGTCGCACTATGCCAATTTCTGCCTGGACCGGCCAGCAGCCAGGTCGGCATTGCACTGGGCTTATCCAGGGCTGGGTATATGGGTGCTATTGCGGCATGGGCCGGCTTTACACTGCCTTCGGCTATTGCTTTGATTCTGTTTGCGCTGGGCATATCAAGCTATGCCGAGGTCATGCCTGCCGGTGTACTTCAGGGACTGAAGGTAGCAGCAGTAGCTGTCGTGGCGCATGC
>NZ_JBQEAU010000007.1:53788-54756 GCF_052108595.1 Advenella sp. | reverse complement strand
CGCATGCCGTATGGGGCATGGCGCGCTCCTTGTGTACAGATACGAAGCGCATTACCATGATGGCCCTCGCGGCCATTGCCGCACTACTGGCGCCGCCCCTATGGGGGCAGATAGGCATCATCATGGTTGCTGCGCTGCTGGGCTTGTGGCTGTTCAAACCGGCTCAGGACGCCACGCTTGATGCATTACCGGTTGCGGTAAGTCGGCGGGCAGGAATCCTGTGCCTTGTGCTCTTCTTTGTTTTACTGGCAGGACTGCCTATTTTGGCCCACCTCGTACAAACCCATGTGATAGCTGTGGTGGACGCTTTTTTCCGTGCCGGCTCCCTGGTCTTTGGTGGCGGTCATGTTGTCCTGCCGCTGCTGCAGGCGCAGGTAGTTCCTTCTGGCTGGGTTAGCAATGACGCCTTTCTGGCAGGCTATGGCGCTGCACAGGCAGTGCCCGGCCCATTGTTTACCTTTGCCGCTTTCCTTGGCGCGACCATGAACGCCAGCGCGCCTGCCTGGATCACCGGGCTGATTTGCCTGCTGGCGATTTTTGCACCGTCTTTTCTTCTGGTCATTGGCGTCTTGCCGTTCTGGGAGCGATTGCGTCACCATCAACGCACCCGTGCAGCGCTGGCCGGCGTCAATGTCGCCGTCGTGGGTCTGCTACTTGCGGCACTGTATCAGCCGGTATGGACCAGCGCTATTTATCGCCCGCAGGACTTCGGACTGGCGTTGATCGCACTTGTGGCATTGATGTTCTGGAAACTTTCACCATGGCTGGTCGTCATTTGCAGTGGTGTCGCAGGGTGGTTGCTCAGTATTGCAGCGTAAGACGGTAGCAAAGAGAGGGGGCAAGCGTGCACCGGTTACGGAAGCTGAGCAACGCTGCCTTCTGCTACCCACCTAACTGCGCGGCGTTATACAAGGCGATGGGGCAGGGCGCTGCGACGCTCACAGGGCACTTCAGATATCCATCAGATA
>NZ_JBQEAU010000007.1:28127-53778 GCF_052108595.1 Advenella sp. | reverse complement strand
GTGTTGCCTTGCCTCCAATTTTCATCAAGTTTCCGGCAGATCGGGGGCCGGCCTGGTACGTCGCGTAGCCTGGGCATCAGGCTCGTTTTTCTGGTCCTGGTCCTGGTCCTGGTTCGGTTCCATTTCCAGTTCTGCTTCTATGGAGGCAACGTCGCTGGCGGCCTTACGGTCTTTTCCTTCTTCACTAGCATCAGCAACTGGCGTGACTGCAATCGTGACACTATCATCGGGCGCGCTATCCCGTTCTTCACGCAATACAAAGGAACGCACCAGCAAAATGGTACTGACCGGTGAAGTAATGAAAATGAAAATACCGATCAGTATTTCATGCAGGAAGGTGCGATCCTTGAGGCTGAACGTCAGCAGCAGCGAAGCCAGCAACAGGGCCCAGAGCGCTGTGGAGTAGATGATGGCCTGTGTGTGAGTGCGGGGCAGGAAACTGCTGACCCTGACCATTCCGATACTGGCTGCCAGCACCAGCAATCCGCTGGCTACGATCAAGGCTGAAGCAGGGATAACAATCCAGGGCGACAGGGTATCCATCATGGCTCGATTACCTCGCCGCGTAACAGAAAGCGCGCCATTGCCGCCGTGCTCAGAAAACCGAAAAGACTGACCAGTAAGCCGATGTCAAAATACCACGACGTGCGATATAGCATGCCTAGCGTCAGAGCGATCATCATGCCAATCAGATACAGGGTATCGATGCCCAGTACCCGATCCTGAGGCGTCGGTCCAACAAACAGGGGGTGACTTAGAATAACGCCTGCCAGTGCGAAACAGAACAGGGTGAAATAGCAGGACCAGATAAGAAGGGTTTCCATTATTCAAAAATCTCCTTCAATGGTTTCTCATAGCGTTCAATGATATAGGCTGCCCAATCGCTTTCCTGGGGCAGGTCCAGAATATGCAATTGCACGTAATCTCCCGACTCCGGAAAGCCAGCCCAAAGCGTCCCAGGCGCATAGTTGATAATCGCAGCCAGAATCGCCAGCCCATGCGGGTCACGCAGCGTCAGGGGGATAGTGACAAAACCGGGCGTGATGCTGATTTTGGGATAGCGAAGAACCAGCCTGATGGCTGCCATGCTGGAGCGAAACGTATCTGTCAGCACAATACAGGTCAATTTCAATATTACCCAAATGCGTCGCGGCCTGGCCAAAAATGGCCGCAGACGACGCGACATCAAGACAATAATCACGGACGCCGCCAATGCAAAAGCCAGAGTGCCGGTACTCAGCGGCGCATCGGCAAGCAGCAGCCAGATAACCGCAAGAAAAAGGGTCATGGGTACCCACGAAAACCACGATTTCATTGTGCACCTCCATGTGACGATATGACGGCTGGCCGGCTGTTGAGCACCGCCTTCATATAGGTTCCCGGATTGTCAAGTTGCTTGGCAGTCAGCGAGAGCTGGTCCATCACCGGACCGGCAAAAACGGTCAGCGCAATGCACAGCATTAGCAGCAGGGTAACGGGAAAGGCTTCGCGTCGACTGAGCACCGGCGGCTTTAATTTCTCGCTGCTCCAGAACATTCGAATGCCAGCGCGTCCCAGGGCAATGACTGTTGCCATGCCGGAAATCAGCATGGCTACCACCAGCAGCCATACGCTGGTGGTGGTAGAGGCATTGGTCTGGGACAGATCCAGCGCCTTGGACAGCAAGGCGAACTTGGCGATAAAGCCCGAGAATGGCGGCATACCGGCAATGACCAACGCACAGATGAAAAAGGCCAACCCCAGAAACGCCAGGGCGAATGGTATCGGTTTACCCACAACGGTTCCGGAATAATCGGTACTGTCCTGGTCGTCGGCGCTGAATGCTTCCAGACTGACCGCCAGCACGTTACCCCCGAAAGATTCGGTACGTTTGATCAGTTCGATCAGGTAAAAGAACGTACTTGTCACCAACACGGAGCTGAGCATATAGAATAGGGAAGGGCCGGTCAGAATGACACTTGGCATACCCAGCGCAGAGAGCAGGGTGCCGGAAGACATAATGATGCAATAGCCCACCAGTCGACCGCTGTTTTTTTCCGACAAGATGCCCAGTGTGCCAAACAGCAAGGTTGCCAGCCCGATGACATACATCCAGTCTCCGCTGAACGCCGCCGGCGCACCTGTGGGCAGCAGCAGCGAACCAATGCGCAGCAATGCGTAGATGCCTACCTTGCTCATGATCGCGAACAGCGCCGCTACCGGCGCCACTGCGGCCGAATAAGCGCTGGTCAGCCAGAAGTTCAAGGGCCAGGCGCCTGCCTTGATCAAAAAGGCAATACCCAGGATGGCGCAGGCAGCCTCGAACAATCGCCGGTCGTCGCCACTTAGCGTGGCGGCGCGCAATCCCAGGTCTGCCATATTGAGCGTACCGGTAATGCCGTACAGGACTGAAATGGCGATCAGCAACAAGAATGAGGCAATCAGGTTGACGGTAACGTAGTGCAGACCGGCAGCGACCCGAGCCATGCCCGAGCCATGCAGTGCCAGGCCATAGGAGGCGGCCAGAAAGATTTCGAAAAAAACAAACAGATTGAACAGGTCACCGGTAAGAAATGCGCCATTCAACCCCATCAGAATGAACTGAAACAAAGGATGGAAAAAGACGCCGGCACGATCCCACAGTGCAGTCGAATAAAGCAGTGAGCACAGCCCCAGCACTGCGGTCAGTATCAGCATGATCGTGCTGAGCTGGTCGGCCACCAGCACAATGGCAAAAGGCGCCTGCCAGTTGCCCAGCAGATAAACCATAATATGGTTTTCGTAATCGTTGGGAATACGTCCGGTCGTCATGCCGAACAACGCCACCGCGACGCAAAACTGGGCAAGCACGGAAACGATGCCCAGGACGATGGTCGCGTTCCGATACTGATCGCGCAGCACCAGCATGAACGCACCCACGATCATCGGAATGGCAACCGGCAGGATGGGAAGATGATTCATCCACTGGCTCATTGCGACTCCGTTCCATCTACGTGGTCAGTATTGGACAAACCGCGCAACGCAAGGATTACGACCAGAAACAGGGCTGTGGTGGCAAAGCTGATCACAATGGCGGTCAGTACCAGCGCCTGGGGAAGGGGATCGGCATAATTGGCCAGCGTTGTCGCCACACCCTTTTTCAGGATCGGCGGGGCGCCAGTCGTCAGTTTACCGGTAGCGAAAATGAACAGATTGACCGCATAAGACACCAGCGTCAAGCCGATAATGACCTGGTAAGTACGCGGTCGCAGCAGCAGCCAGATACCCGAACCGACCATAATGCCGATGGCGATAGACAGAATCAGTTCCATGATGGTGCTCCCTGGGCATTCGGCGGCAGCGCGGGTTTGGCCAACACGCCGCCATCGCTGCCCTGATCAGATGCAGTGCTGTCGCTGCTCGTATTTTCTTCGGCCGTCTCGGCCGACACTTTTTTGTAAAACCGCAAGGATTGGTGACTCAACGCGACCAGCATGAATAAAGTAGAGCCAACCACCACAGCGAACACGCCCAGGTCAAACAAGATGACACTGGACAAATGCAAATGTCCGAGCGGGCCAAGATCAATATCTGCGGCCATCGCAGACAAAAACGGCAGTTTGGCCAGCCATGCGGACATGCCGGCAGCGCCGGCCATCAACAAACCACCCGCAATCCAGTACTGGGGAAAGATGCGCGAGCGGTCTTCGACCCAGCGGATGCCGCCCATCATATATTGCAGGATAACGGCCGCAGCAAAAATCAGGCCTGCGACAAAGCCGCCGCCGGGCAGATTATGGCCGCGCAACAGGAAGAACAACGCAATCAGCGTGGCAATCGGCATTACAAACCGCGAAAGCACGGTCGGCACCAGCATTGTACCCGTGGGCAGTTCAGCATCCTCATCGACGCTGGCGGTATCGCCGCTCTGGCGAAAGCGTCGGTCTTCCAATGCCTTCAGACTTTCTCGTGGCGGACGAAAACGCCGCAGCAATGCGTATACGGTAAGGGCGACAATACTGAGCACGGTAATTTCACCATACGTATCGAAACCGCGAAAGTCTACCAGCAGCACATTGACGACATTGGTGCCGCCACCTTCGGGAAGGGCTTTTTCCAGATAGAACGACGAAATGCCTTCTGGTCTGGGGCGCGACAACTGCAGGTAGGTAAGAATGGACATGCCCAGGCCGGCGACCAGTGCGATCATCATATCGCGCAAACGCCGAACCAGGGCCCGGCCGCGGTCCGACGGCGGTTCGGTCGACATCCTGCGTGGCAGCCAGCGCAATCCCAACAGCAACAGGATCGTGGTTACCATCTCCACTACCAATTGGGTAAGCGCGAGATCCGGTGCTGACAGCCACAGATAAGTGAGACTACTGCACAGGCCGGCGCCGCCGAGCAAAACCAGTGACCGGAAACGGTTGTACTTCGCCTGGTAGGCCGCGCCAACAGCGCAGCATGAACCGACAATCCAGAGCAGCGTAAAGGGCAGATCAATATTGCGCATGGCCAGTTGCGGCCAGGCCTCAAACAGCATTAGTGGCAGAATGGTGACTACAACCGTAATAACGACAATCCACAATACCTGAGGCTGCAGCCGCTTGGTGGAAAACAGATTCATTGCCTGATAGGCAACGGTATCAAGCAGATTCATCAGGAAATCAAAGAATACACGTCCATCGACCCGATACAGCAACGGCGTTTGGCCTGGCGCACGCCGCTGCAGGGGTCGAAGAACCAGGGCCAGCACAATACCGCCTCCCATGGCGATCAGGCTCATCGTGAGCGGTAAATTGAAACCATGCCATATGGCAAGACTGTATTGCGGCAAAGTGGGCCCGAGAATCGAGTGCGCTGCCGAAGACAACACTGGACCAATGATGGTTTGCGGCATGATGCCAATCAACAGGCAGGTCAATACCAGGATGCCGCTGGGCACGAGCATCCACAGGGGTGGTTCATGTGGTTGGTTGGGCAGATCGGTGGCCTTGGGGCCAAAGAAGACCTGCATGATCAGCCGCAGGGAATAGGCCACACTGAACGCACTGGCCAATACCGCAAAGACTGGAAGCCAAGTGGATACTTCAAGATAGTCCGGCAGGTTCAGCGTCTCGGCAAAAAACATTTCTTTCGAAATAAAGCCGTTGAGAAGGGGTACCCCGGCCATGGCGGCCGCAGCCACAACGGCCAGTGTTGCGGTTATCGGCATGGCCTTGCGCAGCCCTGACAACAGTACCAGGTCCCGGGTGCCGGTTTCATGATCGACAATGCCAGTGGCCATAAAGAGCGACGCCTTGAAAGTGGCGTGATTGATCATGTGAAACAGGGCTGCAATGAGCGCCAGTTTGCTATTCAGGCCCAACAGCAGCGTAATCAGGCCAAGATGGCTGATCGTGGAATACGCCAGAACCGCTTTCATATCCCTCTGGAAGGTCGCCACATACGCCCCCAGAAACAGCGAGCACAGCCCGGCCATGCCGATAATCCAGAACCAGGCCGAGGTGCCGGCCAGTACCGGCCAGAACCGTGCCAGAATGAACACGCCGGCCTTGACCATGGTTGCCGAATGCAGATAAGCCGAGACAGGCGTGGGCGCAGCCATTGCATTGGGTAGCCAGAAATGGAATGGAAACTGTGCGCTCTTGGTCAGGGCGCCGAGTGCGAACAGAATCAGGATGGCCAGATACCATGGGTGATTACGCAAGGTGTCGCCCGAATCCAGCACGGCATCCAGATTATAGCTGCCCACAATGTGCCCGATCATGAGCATGGCCGCCAGCAGACAGAACCCGCCAGCCGCAGTAATGGTCAGCGCCATCCTGGCGCCTCGCTTGGCGTCCTGGCGATGGTTCCAGTAGGCGATCAGCATGAAGGAGGACAGGCTGGTCAGTTCCCAGAAAATAACAAGCTGGATAATATTGCCAGACAGCACTACGCCCAGCATCGACCCCATGAACGCCAGAAAGAAGGAGTAGAAGCGGGTAACCGGATCTTTGGGCGACATATAGTAGCGGGCATACAGCACCACCAGCGCACCCATGATAGTGATCAGCAGCGAAAACAGCCACGCATAGCCGTCCATGCGAAAGACGAGATTCAACTTATAGGATGGCACCCATTCGAGGGTATGGACGATGGTGTTGCCCTGCAGGATATCAGGCAAAAAAGACAAGGTAATCAGGGCGCCGATGACCGCGATAATACCTGCCATCCAAGCTTCCGGGGATCTGGCGTGTACGGGCAGCAGGCCGACAAGTATACTACCCAGAAATGGAAGAATTAGAAGCAGGATTAATGACATTTAGTGCTATTTATGAAGAATTATGGCGAATTATTACAATCATACTTTATCTTTTTACATCGACGCTTATATTTTTCGCCGACCCCTGAATTTCAGCTGAAAAATGCCTGCGCTCGCCTTCGATCCACCGACAGCGGCACCGATGTCTGTTTGGAAAATAACCAGAGCGGCAATTTATTACAAGTACGCAAGACAGGGCAGGGTGCCACCTGCCAGTGCCAAGTTGCAGTTGGGTTCTTAGTTGGGTCCTTTAAGGGCGGGCCCGTATTGCACGAAGCCCGGCTGTGGCGACGCTGCGCTACAGATCCGCGACGGTTCCTTTGTAAAGAATGGTGCCTGAAGGCCGGTCATTGCGAGAACCGCCATCGGGTTCCAGGCTGATCAACAGCTGATCGCCTGCAGCAATGGGCCCCACCCGTTCCGCGGTCAGAACAAAGGCTTTACTGTCCCGGATCAGGGCAAGGGCGCTGTCGGTACCGTTGGATCGTTTCCATGCCTGGAGCACCAGGCCGTCCGATACGGTCTGGCGCAGCACTGGCGAAAAGCGGGCATCGCCGGCAGCATTGAAGCGGACCACCCAGCCCGTTTGCGCATTGCTCATTGAGGAGTCCAGCACGGCAACTTTCCTGGGCAGATCCGAAGCAGGCGTGCCCACATACCAGAAAGTGAATGCAGCGATGGCCAGCAGCAGCGCCAGGGCGCGCCACAAGGGAAGCATGAACCAGAGCTTGCGCATGGTGGTTTTCAGGCCCGACGCGTATGGCTGCTCGGCACCGTCGTCGTCGTCCGCCTCCGGACCCTGTGCAACGCTGGTCGGCGGCTTGGCAAATGCAGCGTTCTTTATTTTTTCCCATACCCGGCTGCTGGCCACTTGCGCCGGCAGTTGACTGAGCAGGTGGGTAAACTGGGATTCCCATAACAAGGCGATGCGCGAGACGCCGGCATCGTCATTCATCAACTTGTAGACCAGCTTTTCTTCATTTTCGGACAGCCCGCCCAATACATATTCGCCCATTTTTTCCGTGGCATGATGCGGTGGAGAAAATTCAGGCAAATGCTTGGCCAGGTGCTGCAGCCCAAGAAACAGGTTTTCCTTGAATCTGCCCAGCGGCATGCCGACTTTGGTCGCGGTTTGCGCCTGCGACATACCGCTGAAATACATATTGATCAGTGCCTTTTGCGGCTCTTCGGGCAACTCTTCCAGGTGCAGATAAAAGGCCGGCGTTACCGGCAGATCTTCACGCACGTCTGCATGCAGATTGCTGGAAACTTCATTGAGTATCGATTCATCCTGGCTCTTGCTGGCCATCTGGATGGCATCATAGTGTTCTTTGAAAATCTGACTGATGCGGTAGCGCAGGATGGAGAATATCCACCCCCGTGCCGGCCCCATGTCTTCGTCATAGGCCTCGGCATTGTTCCAGATAAGCACAAATGCAGACACGACCGCCTGTTCTGCAAGATTGTAATTCCCCAATACGCGCAGGGACAGGGCAACCATGAGCGGCGCTTCATGTTTGAACAGAGTCTGCAAGGCACTTTTCTGTCCTTTTGCACACGCTTTTAAGATTTTCTCGTAATTAAAAGGGGTGTTTCTGGCAAACATTTACTTTTTCCAGGCAATTGGGTGAAAATAGATTCAAGTTTAACCGTAAACCAGCCCATTGCATACGTTTGACATTGTTCAGGCCGTGTTACAAAGGGCAGCACAGCAGATTTCCAGGGAAAGCAATGCAACAACAGGGTTCATACACAGATGGCTTCGGGCTGCACGACAAAGTGGTCTTTATCAGCGGCTCAACACGCGGGCTTGGCCTGCAAATGGCCTCGGCAATGGCGCGCAGCGGCGCGCTGGTGTATATCAACGGCCGCAGCGCCCAGTCTGTCGAACCGGCTTGTGCCCAATTGCAGCAAACCGGCGTAAAGGTACAGGGACTGGTCGGCGATATGTCCGTTGTGTCTGACATCGAGCGCTGCATGAATTACCTGGCAGAGCAACACGGCCGCTGCGACGTGCTGGTCAATAATATGGGAATCCGGATTCGCCAGCCCCTGGCCGCTTTTGATTTTGGACAGATGCAGCAGATGCTACAAGTCAATTTGCTGGGCGCCATGTATTTGTCGCAGAAAGCGGCAGCTCTGATGCAAAAGCAGCAGTGGGGCAGGCTGATTACCATCACATCGGTGGCAGGACAGATCGCTCGGCCCGGCGACGGCGTCTATCCCATTGCCAAGCAAGGCCTGACCGGTATGATGCGGGCGCTGGCAGTGGAGTTTGCAGCCAGCGGCATTACCAGCAACGCGATCGCGCCGGGCACCTTTGCCACAGAAACGAATCTGGAGATGGTCAATGCTGCGGCAGGGCAAAGGCTGGCGGCGCGCAATCCGACCGGACGCTGGGGCAGGCCCGAAGAAATTGCCGGACTGGCAGTGTTTCTGGCCTCTGACCTGTCCGCCTATATCAATGGACAGGTCATCGCCGTGGATGGCGGCCTGTCCGTTCTGTTCTGACGGTCAATTAATTTTCAGATTCAGCTTTTCAATCAACGGTTGCCAGCGCGCTTTCTCCTTATTCATATAATCGCGAAATGTTTCCGGTGTGCTTGGTACGGGATCCATATAAATCGCCTTGAGCTGTTTACCTACATCGGGATCTCTGAGCGCGGTCAACAGCGCATCAGTGAGCGTATTGCGGATGGCGATCGGCACTTTTGACGAAATAATGAAACCGGACCAGGCTGCGCCTTCAATGCCAGGCGCACCGGCCTCTGACACCGTAGGAATATCCGGCAGGGAGCTGTTGCGCTGCGCACTGGTCTGCGCCAATGCAACCAGTCTTCCTTCTTTGACCAGGGGAAGAACGGCAATGGGCGCCAGCGCAGTAAACTGGGTATCGCCCGCAATCAGTGAATTGAGCGCGGCGGGCGAAGAGGGATACGGCACAGCCGTCGCCTTACCTTTTACTGCCTGCAGCATGAGTTCTATGGAGAGATGTGATCCGGTGCCATTGCCCGATGTCGCAAAATTCAGCTTGTCTGGCTCGGCCTGGATCTTGCTGATCAGTTCCTTCAATGTATTAATGCCCGACTGCTTTGTCACAACAATCACATTCGGTTGCGTCACAGCCATGGTAAGCGGTGCAAGATCCTTTTCAGGATCATAAGGCAAGTTATTGTAGATAAACTGGTTGTTGACCAGCGGGCCGGTAATGGAAATACCAAAGGTATAGCCGTCGGGTTTGGCTTTGGCCACCTGGTTTGTACCAATATTGCCGCCGGCGCCGGCTTTATTTTCTATCACGATAGGCTGACCCAGTTTTTTCTCGGCGCTGCGGGCAATAATGCGCGCAATCTGGTCGGGTGTGGAGCCGGGGCCGAAAGGCACAATCAGGTTCAACGGGTGTTCAGGCCATTTGCTCTCATCAGCATGCGCAGCAGACGCGGCCAGTGCCAGAGAGCCGGCAGTCAGACTGGCAAGGGCCAGACCAATCATTGTTTTTCTTTTGTTCTTTTGCATTTTTAAGACACGTCCTTTGGAACAATTATCAATAAGCGTGATGGCAGGGAAATCAGCGATCCATGCCGGTCATAATCTGTAGAAACACTTCGTAGGGCTGCATGTGCACCGGGCCAGTCTCGGCAGACACCGGCGTCTGCTGAATACGAACATATTCGGCGTAAGGCAATGTTGCCTTGAGTTTTGTGAAGCGCGCTTCACACTCGGGGAACATATCGGTTTCGGCCGGGTCGTCCATATAATTGGTTGCGTACTGAGCGGTCATGCAGGCAATAATGGCCCGCTCCTTGTCGAACTGCGAGTAGTCGTCAGCAGTCTCGTGGGGTCGACTCATGCTGGTCCACAGGTAAGCCAGCGCAATCAACACGAACAGGACGGCAATCAAATATTTTATTAGGCGCATGCGATCACGGATATCTTTCATAAGCCGATGTCCTCTTTTTTCAGCCCGAAAAGCGTGGTTGCCAGTTTCTCGTATGTGGTTTTGGAAGTAGGCGGTAGATTATCGAAGACATCGTGCAGCGAATATTTCATGCGATATGCCCGTTGAAAGCTGTCATATACCTCGGTTTGCTGGTCACGCAGCTGTTGCGCAGAGACGTTTTGCATCAATGTGGCGTAGGCAGCACGGCATTCTTGCTGTATGGTGGCCAGTGCTTGTTTATCGACGTACTTGGCGCTAAGCAACAGGGACGCACGCGTTACCGTGCAATCGGACATCAGCGCCAATCGCAGACGTTCGTCGTCCTGCCGGTCCGAGCAGGCGCTCAGGCCAACAAGCAGGGAAAGGATTACGGTAAGTCTGGGCATTGGGCAGTTTTCGCTGCGTATTGCCGGATAGCATCGGCTAAACAAGGGCCGTTCGGAGCGAATGGCGCCTCTGAGTAAAGGCCTATCCCGGCATCGCTGTGCGATTGGAAAATGGGTAGAAACGAAAACTATACACGGATTTGCGCTGCGATTGAGCTGAAATAAGTAAAATGCAATTTCATGTATATGCACACCCACTTCCTTTCATGCGCGCCGCGCTGAGTCGGGCCCGCAGGCACACGCTTGTGCTGCTCGGCTGCCTTGCTGCCACCATGCACGCGCTGCCCTCGCTTGCCCAATCCGATGAGGACCTGGACACGATGCCCGAAGTACCAACCGTAGACGGCGATGTCAAAACCATACGTGGGCTGGCAGATGATCTGGACCCGCCCAAGGGATGCAGCAGCAAGGGTTGCGGGCCTTCCCTGAAACTGGACCTGAAGATCATGGGCTTTTTGTCTTCGCCACTGGACAAGAGTTATGTCTCCTCACGTTTTGGCTTGCGCATGCATCCCATATACAACCAGTTGCGTTTTCACGCTGGCGTGGATCTGGTCGCGCCGGTAGGCAGCCAGGTCAAAACGACGCTGGGCGGCAAGGTGTCGTTCGTGGGCGCCAAAGGCGGCTACGGCAATACCGTGATCGTGGAGCATGGTTCGGGTTATGCAACGCTATATGCGCATTTGCAGAAATTTGCCCCACGCCTGGCTTCAGGCCGGGTTGTCGACAAAGGTGAAGTCATTGGTCATTTGGGCGATACGGGCAAAGTGACCGGGGCACATTTGCATTACGAGATCCGCTATAACAATTATGCAGTCAACCCGCTGACCGGCCAGGGTGCGGCTGGCATTGGCCGTATCCAGAAAACGTCTGTTATCAAAGGTGGCCAGACTCAGCGTATGCGTTCCGGCCGTATCAGAACGATCATTCGCCACTGACAGGCCGCGCGCAATTGTCGCATGCCATTGGATAACGACACGTTTACCGGCGGTTCCAGGGTTGTGCCGCCAGCGTCTGCTGCATGAAATCGATGAAGCTTTGAATCCGCAGGGCCAGCGGCGAGTTCCTGTAATACACAGCATGAATCGGCTGAACCTGCTTTTCTGTCAACATGGGCAGAATCGGTACCAGGCGCCCATCGCGGATATCCTCATACGTCATGAATTCGGACAGGCAGACAATGCCCTGTCCGGCCAGCGCCAATTGACGCAACGTTTCGCCACTGGAAGCGGCAACGTCCGGTGTAATCATCAGTCTGTCGGCAGCGTCGGCACGACGCACCGGCCATAGGTTCAGACTATCCGGTTGAGTAAAGCCCAGTAGGGTGTGCCCGTCCAGCGCTGATACTGTCTGGGGCATTCCGCAGCGGGATAAATAATCAGGACTGGCCAGCAGGTTGAGCGCGCTGCTGCCCAGAGGTCGGGCGTGGAGCGTCGAGTTTTGCAGCGTGCCAATCCGGATGGCAACATCCGTGCTTTGCTCCAGCAGATCAATATTCAAGTCATGAGTATTGAGCTGCAATTGGATATGCGGATAGTGCTGCCGAAATGCGCCAATATACGGCACGATCATATGCAGCATGAACGGCGAGGCGGCGTTCACCCGCAACCGTCCGGCCGGGGATTGTCGCCTGGTGGCAAGGGTCTCCTGCATGGCCTGCATCCGCGCAACAATGATCCGGGCATGCTCCAGCAGGAAACGCCCCTCCTCGGTCAGGTGCATGCGACGGGTGGTGCGGTTAAGCAAGGTGGTCTCCAGGCTTTGTTCAAGCCGGGACAAGGTACGACTGACCGCTGACGGTGTCAGGTTCAGTTGCTCGGCTGCCGCACTGATGGAGCCGCTGTCAATGACGGTAACAAACGTCAGCAGATCGTCGGAGTTGGTCATCAGAACGCCAGCCTTTTGCATATGGTCAGTCGTCCCACTCAGGCGCCAGGCTATCGGGGCTGGTAATCCGTTCATTGCGCTCAAGTGCTGCAATTGCCGTCATATCTGCTTGGGCTAACTGCAGTTGTTGTGCAGCAAGGTTGCTTTGTAGATGTGCGTGTTTGGTAGACGACGGGATAACGGCAAAACCGCTATGCATGGCCCACGCCAGCACCACTTGGGCGGGGGTGGCATGCAGGCGTTGCGCAATGGCGTGTACCACCGGATCATGCAACACCTTGCCATAGCCAAGCGTCATATAGGAAGTAATAGCAATATCATTTTGGCGCGCGAACGCCACCACTTTCCTGTTTTGCAGGTACGGATGCAATTCGATCTGGTTGGTGGCAATGTGCCCGGCGCCTACTGCCTCAATGGCTTGACGCAACAGCGCAATGGTGAAGTTGGATACGCCAATCTGGCGGGTCAGGCCCTCATCCTGTGCCTGCGCCAGCGCACCCATGAATTCAACCACAGGTACTGCATTGCCCGGTGACGGCCAATGGATCAGCGTCAAGTCCAGATAGTCGGTGCGCAGCTTATGCAGGCTTTCCTTCAAACTCGGGATAAGTCGGTCTGCGGCGTAGTTGTCCGTCCAGATTTTGGAGGTCAGATACAGCTGATCACGTGTTACAGGACTGGCGCTTAACGCCTGACCGATGTCCGCTTCGTTGCCATAGATTTGCGCGGTATCGATCGCCCGGTAACCCAGCCCGATTGCGGCCGTTACAGAATCGATGACGGTTTGTCCCTTGAGGCGAAAGGTGCCAAGTCCAAAAGTGGGTATGCTCATTCGAATATCTCTCTTAAAAGTCACTGCTTGTGACCAGCGGTGAGGTTGAAAACACGAAGGTTTTTTTCGGCCACGTGTAATTGTGCTTTTCCAGCGATGACAGTGATGCTTGTGCTGTTGACCGCCAGGCGGTAATGTACGAAAGACAGTATAAGAGGCCAAATCCGAAAGAAAAATAGCAACGCTGACAAAGGATTGTTGCGCGAAAATCAGTAATCGTCAACATATCGTGCCGCTGGCCAGCGCAGTTCGAGCAGGCTGTCACCGCCACTGCATCGGGTTGTGGCACAGCATGCGGCAGGAGGGTCGTTGCCGCCATTAAACGCGCTTGAGCGTTTCGTTCAAAAGTACCGGGAACGCCCCGAGCAAGAGCAGGACGCGCGGGAGGTTAAACCGGACGGGCAGGGCGGGCGCGGTATTGCGTTATTACTATTGCGTTATCATTTAAGCAACGCTGCCGCGACATCACATGGATGACGCGGCAGCATTGAGAAGTGACCGCCGCAGTGTTACACCACTGTTAGCGTCACGTCTACATTGCCTCTTGTTGCGTTTGAATAGGGACACACCACATGCGCCTTATTGACCAGGTCTTGGGCGACACTGCGTTCCAACCCAGGCACGGAAATTTTCAGTTCTACCTCAATGCCAAATCCCTGGGCAATGGGCCCGATGCCCACGCTGCCGTCAATCCGGGTATCGTCCGGCAATTTGACTTTTTCGCGTGAAGCGACCAGTTTGAGGGCGCCCAGAAAGCAGGCCGAGTATCCCGCTGCAAAAAGCTGTTCAGGATTGGTGCCAGTGCCGCCGGCGCCGCCCAGTTCTGTCGGCGTGGTCAGTTTCACGTCCAGCACATTGTCCGAAGACACTGCACGTCCATCGCGCCCACCGGTCGCCGTTGCGTGTGCAACATAAAGTACTTTTTCAACCGCCATGTCTGACTCCTGTTTAGGTAACTGCGTAAAAGGGACTAGCCTTATTGTTATAACACTCCCGGTCGGCACAGTGGGTCGATGACCCTGCGCCTGTGCCGGAAAATGCGCTGGGCAGCCGTCGCTATTTGACCTGTTAAAAGCCCTTCAGGATGTACTTGAAACCGCTGCTTCACAATTGCGCTTGTACGTGCGGCACTGTGCAGATTTGGTCAGCGCGACGGTGTCGGAGCAGATGTGCTCGTCGCCATGGGTTGCCAGCCACCGCCCAGCGTCTTGAACAGGGCCAGACGGTTCAGTTGTTCAAGCAGCCCGAGTGTGATCATGTCCTGCTGCGCAGCATAGTAGGCGCGCTGGGCATCAAGCACTTCCAGAAAACCCGAACCGCCGCCGCGTGTAAACAGCGCACTGGACAACTGGAAGCTGCGATAGGTAGACGCAACTAGCGATTGCTGGGATTGCAAACGCGCCGCGATGGTGGTGCGCACGGCCAACGCATCGGCAACCTCGCGGAAAGCCGTCTGGATGGCTTTTTCGTAGGTGGCGAGCAGAATATCTTTTTGCGCTTTCGTCAGATCCAGACTGGCGCGATTGGCGCCGCCATCGAAGATAGGCAAACGCAATGATGGAGCCACGCTCCACGCCAGCGTGCCGCCAGTAAAGAGTCCGGAAAGGCTGTTGCTGGCCGCGCCCGCAGATCCCAGCAGCGAAATGCTGGGGAAGAAAGCCGCTCTGGCTGCACCGATATCTGCATGGGCGGCGATCAAATCATGTTCGGCGGCCAAGACATCTGGCCGCTGCTGCAATACGCTGGAAGGCAGGCCCGCCGGTGGCATGACCAGCCGAGTTGCTGCTCGTGCCTGCAGCGAAAAATCCGTAGGAGGTAAAAGAGAGTCGGGAATCGGCGCGCCCGTCAGCAGCGTGAGGGCATTATTATCCTGCGCCACCTGGGTTTCATATTCGGCAACCTTGACACGGGCTGCATCGACCGTGGTTTGTGATTGTGCCAGCGTGAGTCCGGATTCGGCACCCAATGCGTGGCTGCGGCGGATCAGATCATGCGACTTGCGCTGATTGACCAGCGTACTGCGTGCCAGCGCAAGCTGCTGGCCCGTTGCCTCGAGCTGTAGCCAAGCCGCGGCAATTTCGCTCACCAGACTTATCTGGGCGCTGCGCCGGGTTTCCTGCGCAGCCAGGTAGCGTTGCAGCGCCGCAGCCTTGAGATTGCGTACTTTCCCGAAAAAATCAATCTCGTAGCTGGTCAGTCCCAGATCAACGTTATAACGGGATGACAGGGTGGTCTCACCGGAATTGGCGACACTGGCCGGCGTGCGGCTGCGGCTGGCCTGGGCATCAACGCCGATTGCGGGCAGCCCATCAGCGCGGGCAATGCCGTATTGCGCCCGGGCCCGTTCAATATTCAGGGTCGCAATCCGCAAATCACGGTTATTTTGCAAGCCAAGTCTGACCACGTCGCGCAGGCGTGCATTAGTGAAAAACGTCAGCCAGTCCAGATCGTTTGCTGCCGCTTGTACCGGGCTGGCGTTCGCTGCAGGGTTCTGGGGCCAGTCTGCGCTAACAGGGGCCGCCGGTTGGTGGTAGTCTGGCGCAAGGTTTACGCAGGCTGTCAATCCCAGCAAAGGTATGGCAAGTGCAATTGAT
Organism: Advenella sp.; assembly: GCF_052108595.1. Classification (NCBI taxonomy): domain Bacteria; kingdom Pseudomonadati; phylum Pseudomonadota; class Betaproteobacteria; order Burkholderiales; family Alcaligenaceae; genus Advenella; species Advenella sp. The sequence continues at coordinate 37,874 of NZ_JBQEAU010000007.1, read as the reverse complement.
CTGCACAGGGGATTTGTAAATATGCTCATGATGTCGTACCTGAAGTGCTGTCCGGTGCATGCGCGCCAGGATGGTCGTCATGCGAATGCCGTTTGCGTCTGAAGCTGCGTACAAGTACAAAGAACAGCGGTACAAAAAAGAGACTGAGCGCAGTGCCTACGATCATCCCACCCAGGACTGCGGTGCCAATCGCGTGACGGCCCCCTGCGCCGGCGCCGGTACCGATGGCCAGTGGCAGCACCCCGAAGCCAAAGGCCAGCGAGGTCATCAGAATGGGACGCAGGCGCTGCCGCACCGCGATCAGCGTTGCTTCAAGGACCGCGTGTCCGCGTTCCTGCAATTGTTTGGCAAATTCGACAATCAGAATGGCATTCTTGGAAGTCAGCCCCACAGTAGTCAGCAGCCCGACCTGGAAGAAGACATCATTATGCAATTCACGCAAGGCCGTAAACAGAAGCGCACCGACAATGCCCAAGGGCACCACCAGAATAATGGCAAACGGCACGGACCAGCTTTCATACAATGCGGCCAGGCACAAAAAGACAAACAGAATGGAGACGGCGTAGAGCAGGGGGGCTTGCGCGCCCGAAATACGTTCTTGCAGCGACGCACCGGTCCATTCAAAACCAATGCCTGCCGGCATTTGCTGCAATACCTGCTCGATCGCCAGCATGGCGGCGCCCGAGCTCACGCCAGGTGCTGCATCACCCTGGAACTCAAGACTGGGGCTGCCGTTGTAGCGGCTCAGTTCCGGTGATCCAAAGGTCCAGCTGGTACTGGAGAAGGCAGGAAATGGTACCATCTGGCCCAGCGTGTTGCGCACATTCCATTGATCGATATCGCTTGGCAGCATACGAAACGGTGTATCGCCCTGTACATAGACGCGCTTGACCCGGCCACGATCCAGAAAATCATTCACGTATGTTCCGCCCATGGCAGTCGATAAGGTGCTGTCGATCGCATCTGTCGCCAGGCTGAAGGCGCCGGCGCGGGCATCATCTATCTTCACGGCAAACTGCGCGGTATCTTCCGGTGCATCGATGCGCACATTCATCAGCTCGGCGCGCTCGCCAAGCAATCGCAATGCGTCGCGGCTAGCCTGTATCAGCGCTTCGTGACCCAGGCCGTTTACATCCTGCAGAAAAAAGTTAAACCCCGAGCTTGAACCCAAACCGCGCACAATAGGCGGCAGGGTGGCGATAATTCGGGCATCGCGGATATGGGCCAGGTCGCGGGTGGCCTTTCTGGCGATGGCCGCAGACGATTGTTCCGGCAAAGGCCGCAAGCTCCAGTCTTTGAGCATCACGTAGGCTCGGGCCGAACTTTGGTCACCGCTTCTACCGGTAATGCTTGTGATGCTGCGCACATCCGGCTGCTTTAGAAAATACTGCTCAATCTGTCGCATAATCGGCTGCAGTCTTGCGTCTGTCGCGCCCGCAGGCAAGGTCACCTGCAGCCGCACTGCACCCTGGTCTTCGGGCGGCAGAAAGGAGGTGGGCAAACGAAAAAATAGCAAGGCCATGACAATCGCAATAATCAGATAGGCAATCAGCCCGCGTCGGGGTCGCTTGGCAACCCCAGCCACCGTGGTCTGATACCGGTCTGCCGTCCGGTCAAAACGACGATTGAAGCCAACGAAAAAGCGATCCAGATAGCCAAGCAAACCCTTGCGCGCGTGCGACGAATCAATATGCTCGCCTTTTTTTACCGGCTTGAGCAGACTGGCGCAAAGGGCAGGGGTCAGCGTCAAAGCCACCGTCACCGAGAGCACCATGGCCGAAACAATCGTGATGGAAAACTGCCGGTAAATGACACCGGTGGAACCGCCAAAGAACGCCATGGGAATGAACACGGCGGACAACACGAGTGTGATACCAACCAGCGCTGGCGTAATTTCACGCATGGACTTACGGGTCGCTTCACGCGGCGAAAGTCCCTGTTCATGCATGACGCGTTCCACATTTTCCACTACCACAATGGCATCATCAACCAGCAGGCCGATTGCCAGCACCATACCGAAGAGCGTCAGGGTATTGATCGAAAACCCTGCAATCGACCAAATGCCAAAAACGCCCAGCAATACAACGGGAACCGCAATGGCAGGAATCAGCGTGGCCCGAATATTCTGCAGAAACAGAAAGATAACCAGCACCACCAGCACCATTGCCTCGAGCAGCACCTTGACCACTTCATCGATGGACGCGCTGATAAACGGGGTGGAGTCAACGCCGATAAAGGTTTTCAGATTGTTGGGAAAAAACGGTTCGAGTTCGGCCAGTTTATCGCGAACCCGCTGAGCCACTTCAACCGCGTTGGCGCCGTCTGCAGCAATAATGCCCATGCCGGCCCCGGGCAGGCCGCCCATTGCCGAGCGGATTGTCAGGTTTTCTGCCCCCAGTTCAACCCGGGCCACATCACTGATTCGCACAACGGCGCCATCGGGTGCGACACGCAGGACCACATTGCGAAAATCTTCTTCGGTCTGCAACATGCTGCGTGCGGTAATCGTGGCGTTCAACTGCTGTCCGCTGACCGCAGGCAGTGAGCCCAACTGTCCTGCGGACACCTGTACATTCTGCTTTTGAATGGCTGCGGTCACATCGGCAGGCATCATGTTATAGCTGAGCAATTTGCGCGGATCCAGCCAGATGCGCATCGCATATCCCGTGCCCAGCGTCTGCACTTCGCCGACGCCATCGATCCGGCTGATGACGTCTACCAGGTTGCTGGTAATGTAGTCCCCAACATCCACCGGTGAGGCGCTGCCATCGTCCGAGTAGAGCGAAACAATCATCAGAAACTCTTCACCACCTTTGGTCACGGTCACGCCGCGGCTTTGCACCTGCTGGGGCAGGCGCGACATGGCCTGCTGCAGGCGGTTCTGCACTTGCATCTGCGCGACATCAATATTCGTGCCGGCATCAAAAGTAAGCGTGATCCGCGCCCGTCCTGCTGCGTTGCTCGTGCTGCGCATGTACAGCAGGTTGTCAAGGCCCTTCAATTGCTGCTCAATGACCTGGGTCACCGAGTCTTCCACGGTCTTGGCGGACGCACCAGTATACGTCGCAGTAATCGCGACCCGGGGTGGCGCAATGTCGGGATATTGCTCTAGCGGCAAAGTCTGGATCGAAGCCAGTCCGGCAAGCATGATGACAATGGAAAGCACCCATGCAAAAATCGGACGGCTGATAAAAAACTGTGCCATGCTCCGATTCCTAACCCGGTTTACTTGCGGTTTCTACCGGCCGCACCACAGTGCCTGGTCGGACATGCAGGGAACCAGTCACCACAACCCGGTCGCCTGCCACAAGCCCTTCCAGGACCTGCCAGCTGGCGCCGATCGCGCGCCCGACCACGACAGCGCGCTCCTGAACCTTATCGTCGGCATCGACCACTAACGCAACCGTGCTGGCATCAGGCCTGCGCGTGATGGCCTGTTGTGGCACCATGACAGACTGATCACCCGTATTGTTTTCCAATACAGCCCGCACGTACATGCCCGGCATCAATACGCGATCCGGATTGGGTACGTTGGCACGCAATGTAATCGAGCCCGTGCCGGGATTGACAGTGACGCCGCTGAACGTCAGGCGCCCCGGGTGCGGATACAGGCGCCCATTCTCGAGACGCAGCCGGATGACTGCGTCATTGTCTGCCGTTGCCTGCAGGCGGCCAGCGGCAATATCGTCCTTCAACTGCAATAATTCCGCAGATGACTGCGATACATGCACATAAAGCGGATCCAGTTTCTGAACGATCGTGAGCGCCGTATCCTGATTGGCAGTGACCAGCGCGCCTGGCGTAACATTAGACAATTCAATCCAGCCGTCTATGGGCGAGACGATGCGGGTGTAGTCAAGATTGATCCTGGCGCGCTGTTCCTGAGCTTTCGCGACGGCAAGGTCTGCCGCCGTCTGTTGCGCTTCGGCCTGCGATGTCTCGTTTATTTGCGCACTGATCGCATCAATACGCACCAGCTCTCGATTGCGCCTGGCCACGGTGCGGGCATTGGCATAGGTAGATTCGGCTTTTTTCACATTGGCGCTGGCCACGGCGTATTCGGCTTCATAAACAGCGGGATCCAGCTGATAAAGCACCTGTCCCGCCTTGACTTGCGAGCCTTCGGTGAACAGCTGCTTCTGGACAATCCCGTTGACCTGGGGACGGATCTGCGCAATGACCGGCGCAACGGTGCGTCCCGGCAGTTCAGTGGTAAAGGTGATGCGTTGTGATGAGAGCGTTGCCACGCCGACTTCGGGTGGACCTTCGGCCTTGGGCGCCAGTGTGTTCGCGCCATCGTCCGGAGAACACCCGACAAGCGTCATGGCAAGCATAAGCAGTATCAGCAAGGTCAGTACTGGCGCCGGAACAAGGCGCTGCGGATCCAATGTTGAAATACTGACGGATTTAATCATGGCATCGAATAAAAAACGGAGCAGGGGGTGGGAGGATTCACAGTCCCCGTGCCGCTATGTCTGCTTACCAGGCCTTTGCTGAAAACAGCACGCCTTTACGACGGCACCGGCCAGCATCGACAGACAGAACAGGCGAAACGAAAAAATAGTAGCATGATTACACAGTATTTCAGTTGAAACTTTTGTATCACCGACTCAAAGTGCGTTTTATTCGGCAGAAATCGGAAATCGGGCCGCTGTCTTGCGGTTCGTGTGAGCTTTCGTTAACCATGCTGCAAGCGGATCCTTCCGCAGATTCCCACAGTTTGCTTTGTCAGCGTCGTGGCCTGCGTTGTTTATCCTGAATCATGGCATGAGCAGCTTGTATGCCTGACCAAACGGCGGTGGACACGCCGTATCCGGGAAATGTGGTCTGACCCGCCAAATAAAGTCCCCCGATACCAGAACGATGTGGAAAAAAATGATGCGGCGGGGTTCCCGGTGCGACGCCATAGAGTGCGCCTTCATATAGGTGGCGCTGGTGAACAAATCCATCAGGATCCATCACGCGCATGGATTCAATTTGCATGCCGGGCATTCGATGCCTTAAAGCGTCAACGTGAAGCTGCACGGTCTTGTGCGTCATTTGCGGCGTCCAGCCCGAGGCAGTATCCACACTCGACACCGGTGCAAACATTTCAATGATTTGTTTTCCATCTGGAGCAAGATCCGGCAACACCTGCGTAGGCACGCTATAAGAACAATAGTCAGGTCGCGTGGTTACGGTTCTGTGCATCCGCCCTTGATGTTCCATGCCGGGCACATGATTAATCATGAACGAGTTGGGCAAATCAACACCAGAGCAACCCAGCTGGATCGACACAGCGCGGTGGGACAACGACGCACGGCTTGCGATGCGGGCCAAGGCTTGCGGTACTGCATTTTGCGGTAACAGGTTGCGCACGACATCAAAACCAGAAATTGTCGTCAAGATACGCTGCGTCTGCAATCGTTCTCCATTTGTCAGAACCACAGCACATACTTTGTCTGCCGCCATCTCTATGCGCGCGACCCGTTGGCCCCAACGGGTCGACACATTCGACGGCGGCAAATGACGATACAACGCTTCACCAATAGCGCTCATGCCGCCACTGGGCAAATGGAAGCCCTCTTCGAGCAACGCCAGCAGGCCGATGATTTGAGTGGCAGGCAGCTTATCTGCAGCGATTCCGGTGTACAACAATGTGGCACTCACCGCAGCCTGCAGTCCGACATCGGGAAAATACGTCTTGATGAGTGAATCGACGCGGTCGCCCATGCGCGGCAGATATAACCCAAGGTGGCGCAGCGAATGCCACAACGACGGCTCTTGCGGCAGAATTTCGTGAATCAGCTTGCGATAAATTGGCCCCCACTGTGTTTGCAGACGATTGAGCCCGGCTCGCAAAATCTGGGTCGATTGTTCGCGTTGTTCGCCCCTTGGACCCGCAACCCATGAATTGCTGGCGTCGGTCAGATGCACAACGGTGCCATCATCCAGGTGCGATTGCATCGGACGCGTGATGGCCTGAAGCGGAACCAGCGCCTCGAAATCCAGACCCAGTCGTTGGAAACCATGCCGCAGTAAAGAGGGCACCGCTACATACATGGCACCATTATTGAAGGTAAAACCATCAATGTGCGTGGCAGAGCAACAGCCGCCGAATGTCTCACCGGCTTCGACCAGCACGACGTTATGGCCAGCGCGGGCCAGTGTCAGGCTGGCTGCCAAGCCGGCCAGACCGGCGCCAATGACAACAGTCGGAACGTTCACAGATGTGGGCATTTGGCGTTGACAATAAATAAACAATGTTCAATACTATACATTGTTTATTTATATGGTGCAAAAATGACCGATCGTATTACACGTAAGCGCCAACGGACGCAAGCACACATCGCGCAGATCGCGGTGGCTTTGTTCGAAAAGCATGGCTACGAATCGGTCACCATGGAGCAAATAGCGACTGAATCTGACGTGGCACGAGGAACGCTATATAACCATTTTGCTGTCAAAGATGCCGTACTGGTTTACTGGATACATACCCAATTGAGTGACGCGCTCGGGTCTCTGGTTAATCAGGCGCTGACTCGTTCCTCGTTTGTAGAGCGGGTGGCTATCATTTTGAATGCCTCTGCCGCCTGGTGGGAAAAGCATCAATCATTCGCCGCGCCCTACATTCGATACCGGTTTCATGGTTTGCCAGAAGGACAGGGCGCCGCACCATCAGACCTCATCCCGGTGTATGCGCAATTGATCAAGGCCGCGCAAAAAACGGACGAAATCGCTACATTGACTCCGGCAGACCGGCTGGCCAGGTATCTGCACTATCTTTACCTGTCCGCGTTAATGGAGTGGCTGGCCGATCCGGAACAATCTTTAAGTCAGCAGTTCGCCCAGGCATTCGATTTTTTCATGAAGGGCGCCGAGTCTGGCATGAAGTAGAACGGGTGTCGGTGTTTCTGTTAGTTATCGGGCAAAACAATGCACTCCGGGCAGAAAATATCAAGCTTGGCTTTGACCGCTTGTATGGCGCATGGTGCGGCGGTAATTTTTAATCAATGATAAGAAGCGTAATCGGTGTAGTCGGGATTGCATTAACTACATGGTCCTAGAGGACACAGATGAGGCCGCTGGTGTATTGGGTAGAAAGTCAATAATCACTCGTCATCGTCACACGGTAGGCCCAACCAAATATACAACTTTACATAATATATATTATGCGAATATTAGAACCACGAAATCAACCCCAACCCATTAGCGTATAACAACAGAAAACCCTGATACAACCTTGAGGCTTGCCCGGATATTTGCACCAAGTGCCTTATTAAGCGCTTGCCATGTACACGGCTGCTGCACAATAACGCTGCCGGATCGATAATCACACAGCCCAAGGATTCAAAACAATCGATCGCCTTTGCTTGGCACGCGGTGCGTATATGCCGATGGCTACCTGTAGCATTGCACCAAACATCTGAATACCGGCTATTATTATTGCAACTTAAAATACAACGCGTTCTTGCGCGGTCAATTAACAAGTGACATAAGTCACCTCACATAAATTATGGGTCAAGTCTTTCAATCGCTGTCCGCATCGCAAGTTATCCTATGGGGGCTGCTGTTTTTCGGCGGTATTTACCTGGTCTTCGGTAGCATCACTTGGGCTTTGACCCGACATCTATTGCCGGCGCTGGGCCTTGGCCGCACTCTGGACCCACGCGCACTCACTGCCGCCCAATTGCGCCATGAGTTTACCTGGTCTGGGTTGTCGGTTCTTATTTTTGGCATTGGCATGATTTTCCCCTGGGGGCTGCTCCAGCTGGGATGGGCCTCTTTGGACCCGAATCCTTCCGGATGGCAGATTTTCCTTGAAATTCTCGTTCTTGCCATCTGGAACGACGCCCATTTCTGGCTCAACCACAGGCTGCTGCACACTCGGTGGCTGCGCCGGTTTCATTTGCCGCATCACCGCTCGGTGGTGACAACGCCGTTTGCCACCTATAGCTTTCATCCCATTGAAGCCCTCATGCTGGGCAATGTGATTCTGTTGCCCATGCTTTTACACGATTTCAGTTTCTGGGCGCTGTTTTCGGTTCCACTGTTTAGCCTGTTCTTCAATTGTGTTGGCCATGCCAACTACGATTTTTTCCCGGGCGTCTCTTATGCGCACTGGTTTGCTGCGAGCCGCCGCCATCACTTGCATCACGCCTGCTATAACGGCAATTACGGTTTTCAGTTCACTTTCATGGACCGACTTTTTGGCACACGCCTTGAAGCGGATGCAGCGCGCACTGTCATTGACCGACTGGCAAAGCGCAAGCAGCCAGATTCGATGGGTGCGGGTACAAGATGACGCTGCTGCATGATCAATCCGGCCCCAAACGTGGACCCGCTGGCCAGCGGCAATCTGGCCTGCCTCGATTGAAATATGCCAGAGATTGGCAAAGCCTGCTGTACATGCTGGCATTACCGGCACTTGTGGTTTGGCAATGGATCTACGGCTTTTCTGTGCTGCTGTATCCTATCCTGCTGTTTCTAACGTTGGGCATTGGCGTTATCCATCACAACCATACCCATCTGCGCATGTGGCACGGCAAGCGAGCCAACCGCTGTACTGATTTGCTTATTACGCTGTTGCAAGGACATCCGAGTTGTGTCTTTTTCCCGACGCATGTGGCTAATCATCATCGGCATAAACATAGTGAACGGGATATCGCGCGCACCTATCGGTTTGCCGCAGGCGACACCAATACCCTGCCCGGCTACGTGCTGCATCCGTTCCAGGCAATCGGTGTGCTGTATCCGGCCATTTATCATTGGCTTGGCAGATTACGTCGTCATCAGCCGGGCGTCTGGCGCTATTGCTTGCGCCAGTACGCATTCTGGTTCCTGCTCTGGGCAACGCTGCTGACGATCAACCCGGGCAAAGCCATTCTGCTTGTCATTATCCCGCAGTTGCACGGGCTACACTGGTTACTGGCCACCAATTATCTGCAACACGCTCATGCCGACGGCTCTGTGCAAGGTCGCAAAACGCAATTGCCACTTGCCTACGCCCGAAATTTCGAAGGATGGGTCAATCCCCTTCTATTTAATATCGGCCTGCACACCGCGCATCACGAACACTCCCGCGCCCACTGGTCGCTGCTGACGCGCTTGCACAAAAACCAGTATCGCAGCCAGGTTCATCCTGCATTGCTTGAACGCGGGCTGATAAGTTATATGATACGCACCTTTGTTAAGGGAACGCTCAACCCGCGCTTTCGCAGTCAATCGCTGATGTGTCCCCGCACCAATCACCTGCCCCCGCCCACTTCCTGATGGCCTGATTATGCCTATTCAATTTGACCAAGTGTTTTTGCAGCAAGCCAGTTATTTTTTACCTGGAGATCCGGTAGAGAACGAGCGGATGGACCAGTACATCGCACCGCTTAACCGTATTTCCGGCCGGATCAAGCAGCGCATTCTTGCAGAAAATGGCATCAAGCAGCGTTATTACGCAATTGATTCCGACGGCAATACGACGCACACCAATGCCATGCTTGCCTGTGCGGCGGTGACAGATTGCCTGCAACGAGGACAACTGACGCTGTCAGATATATCGCTGCTTGCCAGCGGCTCTTCCGGCGGCGACACGCTCATGCCGGGTTTTGCCAACATGATTCAGGGCCAGCTGTCCGCCCCGCCCATGGAAACGATATCAATCCACGGTATCTGTGCGGCCGGGGTTGCGGCCATTCAGGCAGTTGCCCAGGGTATACAGGCCGGCGCTCACACGCACGGCATCGCGGTGGCCAGCGAAATGCCGTCGCGTCT
>NZ_JBQEAU010000007.1:1246-28117 GCF_052108595.1 Advenella sp. | reverse complement strand
TTGCCTCCCGTGGCTATGATGCCGATTTTGACGCGCATTTCCTGCGCTGGATGTTATCCGATGGCGCCGGCGCAGTCCAGTTGTCGGGCATCGACCAGGCGGGTAAATCGATTCTGCCGGGCCTGCGCATCAGGCTCAAATGGATACACCAGCGCTCTTTCTCTGGTGACTATCCGGTCTGCATGCAATTGGGCTTGTCGGCCGATCGCCAGCGTGGCCATCTTGACTATCCGTCCTGGGCAGATGCCGAAGCCGATGGCGCCCTGGCGCTGCGCCAGGACATCAGACTGTTGCCGCACCTGTTCGATATCGGCATTCACGAATACGTCAAGCTGGTGCGCGACAAGTGGGTCGACCCCGCCCGCATCAGCCACTTTCTGTGCCATTATTCCTCTGAAAAATTCATCCCGGTGGTCGAAGATCTGCTGGATCAGGCTGGTCTATCGATTGCCCGCGAACGCTGGTTCAGTAACCTGGCCTGGCGCGGCAATACCGGCGCTGCCTCAATACTGATCATGCTGGCTGAATTTCTACAAACCAAAACGCTGACTGCCGGTGATCAGATCCTGTGCTATGTACCCGAATCAGGCCGGTTCATGACTGCCTACATGCTGCTGGAAGTGGAGACAGACGATGCAGCATCAAGGCAGGACATGCTGTTGCGGTCACAACCAACCAACGCATATGTGTCTGATGAACCCGCTGCGGCTTTCACTACCGGAATAGCTGTCCAGGCCCGATCGCAGGAGCTTTCCGACACCCTGGACGCCGAAGCGATCGGTCCGCCTCACGACCCGGCTCAGGCGCCACAAGGCCTGGCCCCGTTGCTGACTGAATTGGCCACCATTTGGCACGATTACCGCTCCCGGGTCTGGCGCACGCCCCTTGTCAGCGCATTACGGGAACGCCGCTTTGACACGCAGGACTATATCAACTGGACGGCCCACTGGATTCCACAAGTACGCGAAGGCACCAAATGGATGCGCGAGGCAACCGGTTCGCTGTCGGGCCAGTACGCACCGCTGGCAGACCTGATCAACCTGCATGCGGGCGAAGAGCAAAATGATTTTCAAATCCTTTTCGAAGATTACCGCAAGGCGGGCGGACCTGTAGCCGATATTGAAGCATTACGCCGCAACCCCGGCGGCGAAGCACTGAATGCCTATCTGCATGGCCTGGCCGCTACTGTCAACCCCATCGGGCTGCTGGGCGCCATCTACATTATTGAAGGGACGGGACAGCGAATTGTCCCTGCCCTGCTCCCATTGCTCAGGGCGAGCCTGCCGCTGCCGGCCGACGCCTTCCGGTTTCTGGAATATCATGGGCATAATGATCAGCATCATCTGCAGCGCTGGCTAGTTGCCGTGTCACTTGCGCTCGATTGCGACAATCGCGGCCGTGCCGAGCGCCAGATCGTGGATACTGCCCGGCGCACTGCTGCGCTTTATCTCATGCAATTTCATCATGCAAAAGAGTACGAATCGTGACGAACGACCACCCTGAATTTCTCAAAAAAGAACATAATCCTGAGGACCCGAGCCCATGGCTGGCATCCTACCTTGATCAAAGTACCCCGCTTCCCGATGAGGTCAAGCAGGCCTGGCTGGAAGATTCCAGCTCAAGTTCGCGCCAATATCTGCTGCCCTTTTTGCGGCCCCTGGCTCGCTTGTGCATTATTCTGATCCAGGTAGTCAAGACGTTTCTGCCAAGGCGCTGGGCCCAGTCTGCCCTGTTGCACCGCATCCTCGTGTGGGGACTCAAGCGTTTTGTATCACCACAAGCCAATTGGCTGATCTTGCGGCATTTTCATCTTGGGTCCCAGATCCTGGCTTTCATTGCGGCCAATTCACCAGCTCCTGTGTCGACAAGCCCATTGGAACCCGACACAATAGACGATCTGAAAGATCACGTATTCGTCAAGCATGATATCAATCTCTACAACTTCGTCATCCGTTTGAATCAGGCCTTGCTTGATGCGGACAAGCGCCTGGGGCCGGTCGAGGATCCAGATTTTTCAATGTTGCACGAACCAACCGTCCGCTTGCAGGACATGCCCAGGGCACGCAGCAATGTACTGGACCTGCAAAGCGCCATTGAACTGTTTACCCCGCTGTATCAATTGCTGCTGACCGATAATGATTTCTGGCGAGCCGCCAACTCGTTGCAGCTAGATGAAACTATCGGGATATACGCGGCTCAGATCCTGCAGGCACCGGAACACCTGATGCTGGTTAACAATCATCACCCACTGGTGCCCTTGTCCACATTGCGTGCCGGACATCGGCTGGTATTGCATGGCCTGTCATCTGAAATGCTGCATTGCCTCTTGCTTCAGAAAAAACGGGAATACGAAGCAAAAAAAGCGGCTACACCCGCGCCCGTAGTCGCACAAGCCGAGCAATAATCCGGAATTTTTCGCTACCCACTTTTCGCGATCCGCATATTATCACCGGCTCTGTTTATAAACCCTCCATATGTCTTATTTGCAAGGGATGACCTAGTACGCATCCTGACGCATATCGTCATGGCCATTGCTTTTTGGCGTACTTCCTATTTCATTTGGCATTGCCGATAGCGCGCAGCAGATCGACCATCACACGCTGGTCGTCAAGGACGAAATCAGTGGCCTGCGCTGGCGTCAGCGATAATATCTCGCCATCGACGTTGCGCAGGAAGGCCTGATAGTCGGGTTTGCGATTGATTGTCAGGAGTGCCTTGTTCAGTCGGTCTATGACAACTCCTGGCGTACCATGCGGTGCAGCAAGACTGTACCAGGTTGCCACCTGCGCATCAGGCACACCCGCCTCCTGCATGGTCGGCACATCCGGCAACAAGGGTGAGCGTTTGTCTGCGCCATACGCCAGCGCTTTCAGACGACCATCCTTGACATACTGCAGTGATGCCGACAGATTCAGAAATGCCAGTTGCACCTGGCCCCCCATCAGATCGGTAAGCGCCGGCGCTGCCCCGCTATAGGGCACATGAACCAGTCCGACGCCGGTTTTGCGCATGAACTGTTCGCCGCTCAAATGCGTCGCACCACCTGCACCGGCTGAGCCGAAATTCAATTGCCTGGGATGGGCACGTGCATACGCGATCAGTTCTTTTACGTTATCCACTTTCAACGCAGGATTCACAACCAGCATATTCGATTGCCGGGTCACAATACCAATAAAGCTGAAATCGGCAATGCCGTCATAGGCTACCTTCTGCAGCAATGGCGTCACTACATGGCCGGCAGAAGTGCCCATGAGCAACGTGTAGCCATCCGGTTTGGCGTTGGACACAAAGGCCGTGCCCACAGCCGCTGCTGCCCCGGGCTTGTTTTCGACAATAACCGGCTGGCCCAGTTCAATACGCAGTTCCGAGGCAAGTTTACGGGCAAGCACATCGGCCGGTCCACCTGCCGCGTATGGATTAATCAGGACTACCGATTTTTCCGGATAGGTTTGTGCATGAACATGGGATACGCCCATGATGGCAATAAGCAGGATGCCGCGCAGCATCCGTGGTAGCTGGATCATTTTTATGTCTCCTTTTGTAAAACGAGAATAATCCAAACAGGCTTAAAATGCAATAGTTTGGTCTTATGACCTTTTTAGAATCAGTTGAAATTAAATTCAATCTAAAAATAATCGTTGACGATCTTCTAGTGATCGCGTCGCGGCGGAAGCAACATCCCTACCTCATATCTGTACGGTAGGCTATAATTTTTCATTCTGATATCGAGCAGATCATGAAGCCTATCACGCTAAAAACCGTCGCACAGCAGGCCAAGGTTTCCATTGCCACGGTTTCAAAAGTGGTCAATGGCATAAACAAAGGCATTTCCGCAGAAACGGTTGAGCGCGTCCAGCGTATCATCCAGCAATTGAATTACCGGCCAAATCGCACGGGTCGCCAGTTGCGCGCGCAGCGTAATTATATTGTCGGCATGGCGATCGTCGACGATTCGCCCACCTTTCTTACTGATCCCTATACCACGCACCTGGTTGCCGGTCTGTCGAACTTTCTTGGCAGCCATAACTATGGCCTGTTGCTGCACGGGATTGCGCCGACGAACTTCGAACAATCATTTCTATTGAAGGAATCGGTGGTTGATGCCATCTGCCTGATGCTATCGGGACCCATTGCACAGCGTCGGCGTTATCTCGATCTGGTACTTGCCAGCGGACATCCCGTCGTGGCGTTTCAGGAGAAACCCGTAAAATCGCTCGCAGACTGCTGTTTTATCAATCAGGACGATCAGGGTGGCGCAGAAACACTGGCAGAGAAAATCGTATTGCGTAACCCAAAGCGGATTTTCATACTGACTCCGCAATTGCAGTGGCACGCAATCGAAGCACGGGTAAAAGGACTATGCAAGGTACTGAATAAACACAAATGCAATTATCAGATTATTTCAAGTGACGAGAATCTGCATCAGTCTATCCAGCAGGCGCTGGATTCCGCCATGGCAGCGCACGGTGTGCCCGATGTTGTTATTGGCACCAATGACCGGCTGGCCTACGTCGCCTACCGACATCTGACCGACAGTGGCCATCCAGTCCCTGGCGAGATCGGTATTACTGGCTTCAATGCATTCGACGCCAATGCTGCCCTGCAACCGCAACTGGAATCGGTACGTTCGCCGGCCTATACATTAGGCCAGACCGGCGGCGAAGCCCTGCTTTCCAGACTGGAAAATGGCCGTTTCGAATTCGACACATTGGTTCTGCCCGTATTACCGGCGGTCGGTACGACATTGCGCTGAAGACGACATACCCGCCAGGTCTATCCTGCCTGCCCACTAAGCCTCTTTCAGACCATAATCTGCCCTGGCCTTTTCCGGGGACAAGCTCTGCCAAGCCTATCAGCATGCCTGCTGGCATTTAATTCGTACCGTTTGCGACAAGAACATCCGCATTCATCTGGCCGGGCCATAAGGTGGCAGGAAAACGCCTGGCTGTTGCCTGCCGACACTTTGGTCATCAAGCCCTGCTTATGGTCATGATTAAGCCCGGCACATTACAGTACGCCGTATTTCTGATAGACGTCCTGCAATAGCAGACCCTTGGCCAGCTCCTGGCGTGTGTGATTTTCACTTTCCACTTTTTCCAGTGACTGTTCGATAACCTGCGCTGCTACCTCGATCGGAATCACAATGACCCCATCGGCATCGCCAAAGACCAGGTCATTGAGGCGCACCGTCACTCCGGCGCATTGAATCGGCAAATCGTAATTCATCATCTTGCCCCTACCCTGCGAATCCAGCGGTCCGATCCCGCCATGAAATACAGGAAAATCCAATTTGCGAATATATCGAATATCCCTTACCAGGCCATCGGTCACGCAGCCGACCGCGCCGCGGTATTGAGACGCTGTACTGAGCAATTCTCCCCAGGGCGCAATGCGGGTTGTCGGGCCATCGCACCCCAGTACGACTACATCGTCAGGTTTCAGATCATCAATGAGGGCGATTTCATGTTCATAAGGATTCTCGCCCGGAGCGACAGAAAAGGTGTTCATGAAATAGCCTGTTCGCGCACGGCCAAACATTGTGCATTCTTCGGACAGTGGACGCACAAACGGCAACATTGCCTGGTTCCGATAACCCATGCTATCGAGCACATCGGACAGCACAGCGGTATACAACCTGCCTTTCAAATTCTCAAAATCAAACTGCTGCTCTTTCATTATTGGCCTCGTGTTGTGGATGCGCGCGACCAGTTCGAAGGTGCGCCCGCACCACCAGTCCGGGCTCATGAGAACGCATGACGCAGGTGAAGCATTAAGCGCGCGACTGGTAACCAGTGCAATCGTTAAGTAATTAGTGAAAATAGCGTATAAAAGCAACGACAATAACTAGCAAATCACTACAAAAACGTCAGATTAGATTAAACGTTTAACCATGTTAATGTGATTAATCGATATTCGTCAATATAGGGACTTTCCCGAGGGATGAAGGCCGGATTGTTTTGAACCATACCGGTGTTTCGGTGAATATTTGCAGGCGTCCTGCCGCCGTCAAAGCAGCAGACGCAATCATCAAATAATTATTTTGACAGGGCCCACAAATAAAGCGATGCAGTGCTGCCGTAGGGTGAATAACGCCGCCGGTAGCGCTCGAAACGCTCGCGAGGCAGCGTCTTGTGATTGTACAGACGCATAATGCCTCGTTGAATTGCCAGGTCGCCCCAGCTCAACACATCTGGGCGGCCAAGTGAAAATATCATCAGCATTTCGGCCGTCCAGATACCGATGCCCTTCAAGCCTGTAAGCGTCTGGATCACCTGTGCATCATCCATTGCCGCGATGGCTGGCAGATTCAGTTCTCCCGATTGGACCGCCTCGGCCACGCCAAGCATGTATTGCACTTTTCTCATGCTTGTGCCGCAACGCTGCAGGTTTTCTGCACCCGCTGCCAGCAAAGCCTCGGCGCTCATTTGCCCGCCACATACCTGCAGGAGCCGTGCATTGACAGTACGCGCAGCAGCAGTTGAAATCTGTTGGTCGATAATGCATCGAATCAATGCAGCAAACAGATCGGGTAACGTATTGCGCTCGATCAATCCGATACGTTCAATGGCCTGGGCCAGACGCTTGTCGCGCTTGCTAAGCCATTCAATTTCGGTGTCTCCGTATTGGAATATCGGCATGGTGTGCTCCGGTTGGCCTCGGTCAATTGTAATGGGCTGCCCAAACCATATCAATCGACAATCCAATAGTGTGCGAGTATGCCAGCTATCCGGGCGACAGTACATTTTTCTGTATGATCAATTCACTCGCGCTCATCAAGTCTGCCACCAGGGCAGCACGGGCCGGCTCAGGCTGCTTCGTTTTTATCCCTTCCACCATATTTTTATGATGAATATGCGCCTGCCGATTAATCAGTCTTTCAGAATTGACCGCCAGATCGTAGTTGAGAACCGGACCGATCTGCAACCAGAGCACTTCGATCATGTCGAACAAAATAGGCATGCCAGCCGCGTCGTATACGCAAAAATGCAAATTTTTATTCAACCTGACTGCTGCTTTTCCATTTGGCTCCAGGGATTTTCGGGCTATCTCGAATTGCATTTGAATATCCTGCATCCGGTTCAGTTGCTTCTGGCTGCGGTTGACGGCTGCGCGCGCCGTTGCCAGCCCCTCCAGTTCTATACGGATGGTTCGCAACTCAAGAAATCGACTGACGGTCATCAGTGGTACGCGGATGGCGCGATTCGGGAGAATTTCAAGCGCCCTCTCTGCGACCAGCCTGCCTACGGCTTCGCGCACCGGCATGGCACTGGTCCCAAGCGTGTCCGCCAGGCCACGTAAACTGAACATATCTCCAGGGGAAAGCTGTCCTGAAATCAGCAGCGAACTGAGCTCAGTGTGCACCCGATCCGAAAGCTTGCTGCGATCCACTTTTTTCAATTTATTGCTCATTTCCATCATTGAAATACTTCCCCTGCAAATATTGACAGTATCGCAAATCTCATGCTAACGTCCAATCATAGTGTGATCACAGATCATACAATAGCCTGATATTAATGGGCAAATCAACGAAAAAATAACATTCATTCAATTTCAAGTTGGATCTTACCGGAGACATAAGATGCAAACTAAATCTGTACTACTGGCATCGTTGCTGGCATTGACATTAGTCCCTCTGAGCGCGGTGACGCACGCTCAGGCAGCAAAAAAACACAAGATCTATCTGAGCATGAGTTTCATCGGAAATGACTGGCAGGCTGAAGCGGCCAATATGGTCAAAGCCATGGCCAAAACCCCCGAGCTGGCGGACAAGGTCGACCTTCACGTCCAGGTATCCGGGGAAAATGCGCAAAAACAGATTCAGCAAATCAACGCCATGGTTCAGGCTGGCGCCGAAGCCATCGTCGTATTTCCAATCTCTCCCACTGCACTGAATCGCGTGATCAAGAATGCCTGCAACAAAGGGGTAAAGGTCTTTGCCTACGACGGTGAGGTCACCGAGCCGTGCGCGCGCAACGTGGCCATCGACCAGCACGAGGCCGGACGGGTGACCGCAGAATGGCTGGCAAAGAAAATGAACTACAAAGGCAATGTC
Organism: Advenella sp.; assembly: GCF_052108595.1. Taxonomy (NCBI): domain Bacteria; kingdom Pseudomonadati; phylum Pseudomonadota; class Betaproteobacteria; order Burkholderiales; family Alcaligenaceae; genus Advenella; species Advenella sp. The sequence goes on along the minus strand of NZ_JBQEAU010000007.1, from coordinate 20,064 downwards.
GTTATGCTAACGGGTGTGCCTGGCACATCGGTGGACAAATATCGAACCGAAGCGGCCAAGAAAGTTTTTGCCAAACATCCTGAAATGAAAATTGTGGCAGAGACACCAGGCATGTGGAACCAGGCCGTTGCCCGAACCGAGTTATCAAAAATTGTCGCCGTCAGAAACTGGGACCAGATAGATGGACTGTGGCTTCAGGTGGGTTGCTACACGGCAAACGCCATGCAGCTGGAAGCAGGCAAAGACGCCAAGGATCTGCTACCGTGTGCCGGTGAAGGCTCCAACGGCGGTCGCGTGCAGATGCTCCCGGCAGACACGCAGCTGGAGGGCGCTACCGGTAGCTATCGCCCTCTAGGTGCACCCAGAATTTCCTATGCCTCTCCGCCCTATTCAGGCGCATTGGCGCTGAAGCTGGCGGTACAGGCGATCGAGGGCAAGACGTTCCCGCAAAAAATCACACTGCCCCTACCGCAAGTGACCAACGAAACGATCAAATTGTGTAAGGACGGCAGCTGGAACGACCTGAAAGATGGCTGCAACGTTTTTTCTCCTGAACTGGTCAGCAAACCAGGCTGGTTCGCCTCGATCTATTCTGAGCAAACGGAAGGGCTGGGGATTAACGCAGCACTCAAATCAGAGCCAGACGCACAATAAATCAATGCTTGTATGAGCGCATGCCACGCGTGCGCCTCATTTACACACATACTGGAATCGCTCACCATGAATGAGTCCGCCATTGCATTACGTCTGTCGGATGTCTCAAAGAACTACGGACCAATAAAAGCACTGAGCGATGTTTCCCTTGCAGTCGCGCGCGGCCGTGTTCACGCACTGTTGGGAGAAAATGGCGCAGGCAAATCAACTACCGTCAAACTGCTGTCGGGCCTGATTGCACCTACAAAGGGCACGATCGAAATCTTTGACAAACAGGTGCAGCTTGCCTCGCCGCGCATCGCGCAGGCATCCGGGATACAGACCGCCTTTCAGGAAATGACGCTCTTGCCCGATCTGTCGGTCTTCGATAATATGGTGCTGCCCTACGCGGCAACCGATCGGACCGGTATGCTCAAGCGCAGCGCATTGCGCCAGCAATTGGAACGGCATTTTGAAGAACTGGGTTTTCCTATTTCCCTGGACCTACCTGTCAATCGCTTCAATCTTGCCCTGCAACAGAAACTGGAAATCGCCCGCGCACTGTTTCGCCAGCCACAGATCCTGCTTCTGGATGAACCCACGTCCACCTTAACTGCTTCGGACGTTACCTGGCTGGGGGACATTATCGGCAAACTCAAGGCCAGGGGCGTGACAATCATATTTATTTCTCATCGCATGAAAGAGGTACGCGAGTTTTGCGATGATCTGTCAATTCTGCGCAATGGTCATCATGTTTCCACACGCCCGGCAGATGCATTTTCGGACACGGAAGTGGTCGAGTCCATTGTTGGCCGCTCGATCTCCCAGGTGTATCCGGAGAAACGACTGCCGCAGACGACCGAATCTGTGCTGACACTGAAAAATGTCCATACGTCAAGATTGCACGATATCAATATTGACCTGAAAAAAGGAGAAATCCTGGGTATTTCTGCGTTGCAGGGCATGGGGCAGCTTGACCTCTTTCAATTGTGTTTTGGCATTGAACAGCCGGACTCCGGAACATTGCTGCTTGATGGCCAGCCGCTCACATTACTGTCTCCAGTCGATGCCATCAGACCGAATGTCGGCATCGGCTTTGTGCCGGAAGACAGAAAAACAGAGGGGCTGCTTTTGAATCAAAGCGGTCTGAAAAATACATCCCTGCCGGTACTCTCTCGCTTTAGCGTATACGGCACTCTCGATGAAAAAAATGAAGCGCAGTCGGCGGCTAAAGTATTTACAAGGATCGAGCTTGATCGTCGGGCACTCTGGATGGATGCAGCCTCTTTTTCGGGAGGAAATCAGCAGAAAATTGTCATTGCCAAATGGCTGCTTGCGCGTAGCCGCATACTCCTGCTGTTTGATCCCACCCGTGGCATCGATGTCGGCACCAAACACGAACTGTACGAATTGATTGCCGATTTCGCTGCGATGGGTGGCTCTGTACTGTTCTATTCGACCGAGATTCCGGAAGTGGTCAATCTCAGCCACCGCGTCCATGTGATGTACAAAGGTGAAATCAGGGAAACGGTAGCGGAAAGCGACATTGGCGAGACCCGCATCATGGACATTGCCATGGGGAACTTGCGGCAGGCGGGAGCACATTAAAATGAATCAGCAATACACCTTGTTGCATAAATATGGAAATCTGATCACGGCCTTTGTAGTACTGGCGATATTGCTCGCCATCATCATCGCCACAAGCGCCGGTTTCAGTTATTTTGATGTTTCCTTGCTTGCCAGCGGAGGCACGACACTTGCATTGGCAGCCCTTGGCGGTACGCTGGTAATATTAAGTGGTGGCTTTGATCTTTCGGTAGGCGCAATTATTTCACTTGTGAATGTCGTTCTGGCCGCCGGCTATATTGATGACAGCACCCCGGCAGCTTTTGCTGTTTCGTTTGCGCTGGCCTTACTGATCGGTGCAGTGTGCGGACTTGTCAACGGCGCGCTCGTTGCCTATGCGAGGATTCAGCCTATTGTCGTCACGCTCTCGACCATGTTCATCATTCAGGGAATCACGTTACTGATCATGAACTCCCCCGGTGGGACAGTCCCAACGTCACTGGGCACGTATCTGATGGGAGACGTGTTGCCAGAACGCTTCCCTGCCTCGCTGTTTCTCATTATTCTTTCCCTACTCGTATGGGCGTGGATAAAAAGAACGCCATTTGGCTTGCACCTGTATGCCATCGGCGGCAATCCCGAGGCAGCACGGGCCGTTGGGATCCCGCTGGGGCGCAGCTATTTACTGACCTACACACTGGCAGGCGCGTTTTACGGCCTGGCAGGTTTTTTTCTCAGCGCGCAGACCGGTGCCGGCGATCCCCTGGTCGGCAATTCGCTGCTACTTTCCGTGTTTGCCGCAATTGTTATTGGTGGCACCCGTCTGGGAGGCGGCAAAGGCGGACCGGTTGGATCAGTTCTTGGCGCGTTTGTACTCATGTTGATTGTCAATATTCTGCTGCTGTTTAATATCTCTGCTTATTATTCCACCATCGCCCAGGGTGTCGTGCTCATTGTTGCGGTCATGATAGGTGGCCTGGGCAAGGACGCTGAACTCAGAAAATTTCTGCGACTACTCGGGCATCGGTGGCGGGCAATGCGCAATGGGCACCTCGCATCGCAGCTTGGCCACCAGCCCAAATACATTGATGTGAGTGGCAATAGCCCGGGCTTGCCGGACAGTCGCATCAGTTTTTTCAAGAAGCATCAGAAGGACTTGCGTATTTCATTACCCGCGCTCGCCGGCCTGGCGATCCTGCTCGTGGCCACTCAGTTTTTGCTGGGGCGGAATGTATACGAATGGTCGTACTGGAACGCGATGCTGGTCTTGTCAACCTTTCTGATCATCCTGGCATTGGGTCAAGGCGTGGTGGTGTTCACCGGGGGACTGGATCTGTCCATTCCCTGGACCATTGCACTGTCAGGTATTCTGTTTACCGGGTTAACGCAGGGTTCCAATGAAGCGTTGCTTTATGCACTGCCTGTGATTCTGCTTGTTGGCATACTGATAGGGCTGAGCAACGGTGTGATGGTCGCCGTTCTCGGCATTTCCCCAATCGTTGCCACACTGGCGAGCAACGGGATTCTGCAAGGCATTGCCCTGCTCTACTCAGGCGGTACACCCAGCGCATTCCCGTCGCCATCGATCAGCTGGCTCATGACCGCGCGCGTTGCCGGTATTACACCTGTAATTGTGCTGCTGATTTTATTTGTGATCGGCTCCGTAATCCTGTTAAATAAAACGCGCTTCGGTCGTCATATCTACGCAACCGGCAGTAATTTGAATGCGGCTTATCTGTCCGGCGTGCCTACGCGCCGCGTGCTTATTCTGGTTTATATCTTGTCGTCAGTGTGTGCCGCTGTTACCGGCATCCTGTTGACCGGTTTCTCCGGGCAGGCCAGCTTGGGAATGGGCGACGATTATCTGCTTCCCTCCATTGCTGTCATCGTGATCGGCGGGGGCTTGATTACTGGCGGCCGCGGACACTACCTGGGCATTCTTGCCGGCGTACTGCTTTTGACGACTCTGCAAATTCTGCTCGCAGGCAGCGGCCTGCCCTATGCTGTGCGTCCTATTTTATTCGGCATCGTGTTATTGGGCGCTGTCGCGATGCTGCGTGAGCGGGCCAGATAGCCCACAGCGCAATGTGCAACCATTCAAGGTTGATATGGACAGGAAGTCAACAGAAAAAAAAGCAATTTTTCCAAGGAGATTGGTATGAAAATTGAAGTGCTGGTAGATGTCAAGACGACGCTGGGCGAAGGCCCGCTTTGGGACGTTCAGGAACAGCGCCTGTACTGGATTGACAGTGCAGATGGTCGGGTTTTTCGTGCAACGGCTCAGGGAGATGAAATCCGTGCCTGGCAGGTGCCGCAAAAAATAGGATCGATGGCATTGCGCAAAAATGGCGGGGCCATTGTTTCACTGGCCCGAGGGATTCATACGCTGGATTTTGAGACTGGTGAGGTTCAATTGATTACTGATCCCGAACCGGACCTGGTCAATAACCGCCTGAATGATGGCAAGGTCGACGCACAGGGCCGGTTTATTTTCGGCAGCATGGACACACTGGAAGAAGGCCCCAATGGGGCACTGTACCGGCTTGATCCGGACATGACGGTGCACAAACTGGAAGACAATATCATTGTGTCCAATGGTCCATGCTGGAGCCCGGACGGCAATACTTTCTATTTCTCTGACACGTGGTGCGGCGACATTTGGGCTTATGACTATGACCAGCGCACAGGTAGCATATCCAATAAACGCGTGTTTACCACCCTGCAGGGAGAACACTTCAAGTCATCCGACGGTTCGACAGTCGATGAGGAAGGCTGCTTGTGGAATGCCCAGGTCTATGAAGGCAATCTGGTTCGCTATCGTCCCGACGGCGCGATTGATCGGACCATTCCCATGCCAGTGAAAAATGTGACAAGCGTCATGTTTGGCGGGCCCGATCTGGATATTTTATATGTGACCTGCATGTCAAAACCACCACTTGCCCGCTTCCCCACAGACAGCGTACTGGGCGGCAGTGTGTTCGCCATCACCGGTTTGGGGGTACGAGGCTTGCCCGAGCATCGATTTGCGGGATAAGGACACATTCATTCCGGGCAGGATCGACACGAATGTCGTGATCGAGTCAAACATCATGGTGATTTTGCCATCCGGAAAACAGGGTTCTCACATCATGCGATGAATGATTACCAAAACGCTGCCGCTACAATCCGGCACAGCCGGGCCCAGTGTATCAGCGCCTGGTTTTCGCGCAACCTTCTACTATATGCGCTGGCGTGCAGGGCTCAAGCAGGAAAGCGGGCAGATCAAGTCAGGCTTAGCAAGATAAAGGCCTGCCCCGCCGCTACACTTTGTTCGAATCACGGCACGCCATATGCGTCAATTATTTGGCAGCGCGTTTGAGCAACGGTTCACTGACCCCTTCAACACCGACCAGCGACAAAACGGTGGTAAAGCTGATCTGTGAACCCTTCCAGGCATCGGTCGGATCAAACCATTCTTTCAGGGAATGAGCGCCTCCGGATTTTCCGCCACTACCCAAAATGACTGCAGGAATATTCAGACTCATTGGCACGTTTGCATCTGTGCTGGCGGCTCTGGTTTGTCCCTTGCCGCCAGCCAGCGCAATCGACTCCAGCGCTGCCCTGACGATCACACTGTCGGTTGGCGTCTTCCCTGCAGGACGATCACCAATCAATTTCGTATCGAATGTGATTTTACCCTCGGATTTCCAGCGTTCATTCTCCTGTTCTACGCCCTTTTCAATGGCCGCCATAATGTTCTTTTCAGTTTCCAGAAGCGATGCAGTTTCATTCGAACGAATGTCAACCGCCATTTTTGCATCGCCGGCAATCGTATTGACTGAGGTTCCGCCGCCCACGGTGCCCACCGTGAACGTCGTCTTGGGATCGGCGGGAACCTGAACGTCGCCAATGTGGGCAATGGCGCGCCCCATTGCATGAATGGCGCTGGGCACTTTGCCAAAGGCGCCGAAACTATGTCCGCCAGGCCCTTTGAAGGACACTTCATAACGATGGCTGCCAGTGCCCTGAATAAGCACTTTGTCGCCCTCACCGGGTTCCAGCCCGACCATGCCGTCAATATTCTTGTGTTCCTTGAACAATGCTTTCATGCCACGCAGATTGCCCAGCCCCTCTTCGCCCACGTTCGCCACGAACATAATATCGCCTACGGTAGCCACTTTGCGTTCATTCAATGCCTTGATCCACGAGATGACGACGGCGATGCCACGCGTATCGTCGCTGATACCCGGAGCCAGCAGTCTGCCATCCTGCTCTTTGACTTTGACGTCAGTGCCTTCAGGAAATACGGTATCAAGGTGTGCGGATACGAGCAATGTCGGCCCCTTGCCGCTACCCTTGCGAATGCCTACTACATTGCCTGCTGAATCGAGCGCCGTGTCTGTCAGCCCAACAGCTTTGAAGCGCTTCAATACATGTTCAGCACGGGTCTTTTCCTTGAATGGCGGCGCCTCAACTTCAGTAATGCTGCGTAGGTCTTCAATAGTCCGGTCATGATCTTTTTCCAAGGCTGTCATGAGTGCCTTGACCTCTTTGGACGCGTTAAGCGAGCTCAATGTGGCTTTGACATCTTGTGGCTGGGCAACGGCTGCACTCATTGCAAGCGCAGCACTGACGCCAATACAAAGCCGGCTGATGCGAGTTAATTTCATTTGTGATAACACAATTTGTCTCCTCCAAAAATTGCACTCTATTCCCGCATCAGGATGATGTCAAGGACAACAGTACATCAGCCGAAGGTGCCTGGGATCCTGCGCAGACAGTCGAGGGACAGGTCCTGCACACGGGTAACACCAAGCAGTCCCAGATCCCGTGTTATTTCGTTTGTGATTAAATGAATGGCTCTATCGGTGCCATTCTGACCGTCCGCCGCTGTGGCATATGCAAAAGGACGACCAACAAAAACACAGCGCGCGCCCAGCGCCAGCGCTTTGAGCACATCTGTGCCGCGACGCACTCCGCTGTCAAGCATGACCGGGATATGTCCAGCGGTATCGGCAATCTCTGGCAATACACGCAAGGGGGAAATACTGCCATCGAGCTGGCGGCCGCCATGATTGGAAACAATGATGCCGTCAACGCCAATCTCAATTGCAGTGGCGGCATCCGTTTTGCACAGGATACCCTTGATGATCAGCGTTCCTTTCCATTGTTTCCTGATCGTACGCAAATGATCCCAGCTGATATGCCCGCGGTCCGAGTAATCGCGCAATACATTTTTCGACAAAATGGGTGCGCCTCGGGTGGCGTAATTATTTTCAAAGTGTGGCATGCCGTGTTTGACGCAAGTTCTGAGAAACGTATTGCACACCCAGCGCGGATGCGTCAAACCGTCCAGCAGCAGGCGCAGAGATGGGCGCAACGGCGTGGAGAACCCCGCGCGGATATTGTTTTCCCGGTTTGCCGCAACGGGCGTATCGACAGTAATGACAAGGGTGGTAAACCCAGCCTGGGCGACGCGATCGACAAGCTTGGCAATCTCCTGTCCATCCCCTGGCAGATAGGCCTGGAACCAGGCCTGTGGCGCGATGGACGCCACTTCTTCCAGACGAATCAGGGATGATCCGCTCATAATCATTGGAACACCGGCAAGCGCTGCGGCCTGGGCAAGCACCAGATCGCCCCGATACGAAGACAGCGCACTCAGCCCCATTGGCGCGATGCCCAGCGGCGATCGGTATTGCTGTCCGAACAGGGAGACTGACGTGTCGATTGCTGATACATCCACCAGGGACCTGGGAATGAACGCATACTCTTGAAAGGCGCGGCGATTGTCCTCAACGGACGCGTTGGTCTCGACACCGCCCCGTATATATTCAAAAATGGGCCTGGGCAAGTGCCGCCGCGCCATCGCTTCAAAATCGTCCAGACAAAGTGCCCGATCTGTTCGTGCCATTACTACCCTCGCTGATTATTGTGTTTTCTCGGACCAGGGACTCGCCTGCCACAAAGCCTTGAATTCCTTTTCGGCCTGATCAAGTTCATCGTGGTAGGTCTTGTTGTCCATATAGCGTAGCGGGACAAACAGTTTTTTTGCTTTCGCGATGAACTCCGGGTCGGAGGATGCTTTGTGCACCGCTACCCTGAGTTTTGCCGCTATTTCTTCCGGCAAACCCTTGGGCGCAGCAATCCCTCTTAAAGAAGCCATGATGACATCATACCCTTGCTCTTTGAAGGTAGGAACCTCAGGTGCGAGCGCACTGCGCTGCTGACTCATCGAACCCAGCAAACGGATATCTGTGCCGCCCTTTTGATAAGCCAGTACTTCGCCCACGTTCATGGCCGCCAGCATGATCTGCCCGCTCTGTATTGCGTTACGCACTTCGCCGGCGCCCTTGAAAGGTACGTGATTCAAAGTTGTGCCGGTCAGCTTCTCAAATTTCATCATGGCCAGATGGTCGTCCGAACCCACACCGGTGGTGCCTACCGTGACCGTGCCGGGATTCTCCTTGGCGTATTTTTCAAGATCCTTGAGCGTTTTGATATCGCCTTTTCCGCTGACGGCAAAGCCATCCGGATCATCGATCAAGTTGCCGATCAGGTCGAACTCGCGCCAATGGTAATTGACTTTGCGTTCAATCGGTATAGTCAGCATATTTGGCGTATTTACAAAACCAATGGTATAGCCGTCTGGCTTGGCTCGCTTGATTTCCGAAAAGCCGATGGCGCCACCGGCACCGGGGCGATTGAGCACCACAATATTGGCACCTTCGCCCAGATACTTCTGTATATAGGGTGCAATGGCCCGTGCCACCAGATCAGTGCCGCCGCCTGGCGCATACGAAACCACCATACTGATGGCGTGTTCGGGGTACTGGGCATGGGCCTGGGTAGCGCCAAAGACCAGCGCTGTCGCGGCAAGGACGCGTGTCAGTGTATATTTCATGAGTTGTCTCCGTTTTTAGAATGCAAAAGCATATGTGTACGACCCGCCGACTGGTTAATACGGCCGACAGCCCGTTGGTGATACAGCTAGGAAGTGACGACGTGCGGTGGTGTTTTACCGTCTACCATCAGCAATAGTTGTTGGGCGGCCATGCGGGCGACATTGCGCCTGCCCTCATGAGACACCCCTGCAGTGTGAAACGTCGCAACCACGCGAGGATGGCCAAGTAATGGATTGTCCGCTTCCGGCGGCTCCTGGCGCCAGACATCCAGGCCGGCGCCAGCCAGATGTCCATCATGCAAAGACGCATGCAGGTCCTCTTCGTTATGAATGCCGCCACGTGCGGTCGAAATAAAAATAGCCCCCCGCTTCATTGCACGAAACGCCTGGGCATTGAACATATCACGTGTGTCATTGTTCAGTGGGCAATGCAGCGAAACAATATCAGACTGCGCAAGCAACACGTCAAAGGCCACTGGTTGCGCTTGCCGCAAGCCAATATCCTGGGGCGTCAGATTCGGATCGTACGCCAGTACATTCATGCCCAGGCCGGTTGCCATCTGTGCAAAGCGGCTTCCTATGTGGCCGATCCCGATCAGGCCCAGCGTTTTGCCTGCCACCTCATGACCCATCAATGCTTCGCGACTGCTTGCCTGTTGGGCAATCAATGTACGGTCAGACTCCACGATTTTCCGCGACACCGCCAGCAACAGGCCTAGCGCCATTTCCGCAACCGAGTTGGCGTTGCCCCCAGCCTGATTGACCACCGTAATATTGCGCGCATTGCATGCTGCAACGTCAATTGTGTCGTAACCGGCACCGGACGAAGAAACGCCTTTGAGCCCGGGACAGTGCGCCAGTAGTGCTTCTGTGACGAACAACCCGGCCGGCAGCTCATCCTTGGCCGCCGACACATGATAGTAATGGGCGTGCTTTAATGTTTCGTACCACTCTTGCTCTGGGGCCGTCACATCTATGATTCGCAGGTCAACCTTGTCGTTCTCTGTAAGCAACTGGTCAAATACCGGATCAATCCACAAATTGGTGCGTACTACACAGACTTTTTCGTTCATGACATTCCCTGTTCAGCCGGCATCTTTTGATACGAAACCAAGCTTTGCCAGCTCGACGTCAATCCAGTTGGTATCCAGTCGATCACTGTCAATATCACGAATGATTTCGGCCTCCAGTGCGTTTTTGTCGCTTGCCCATTTAAGAATATCTTCAGCCTGCTCGTAAGGCACGCATAGCAGCCCGTCTGCATCGCCCACGATAAGATCACCCGGTTCGATGACCATGCCGTCAAGGCTGATGGCCGTATTGATTTGTCCCGGGCCGTTTTTATAGGGTCCGCGATGCGTCACACCAGCTGCGTATACGGGAAAGGCGCCCTGGCTGATGGCATCCAGGTCCCGAATGGCGCCGTTGATAACGATGCCGGCGATACCCTTGCGGCTTGCGGTGCGAACCATCAGCTCGCCGATAATTGCATTTGTTGTATCACCACCGGCATCCACAACGATCACATCGCCTGACGCAGCCATGGCAATGGCCTTGTGCACAAACAGGTTGTCGCCCGGCCGAGATTTGACGGTGAAGGCTGGCCCGGCCAACACGCCACCCGCATGCATTGGCCGCAGTGAAGGGCCGCCGGCCGTCAGGCGCTGCATCACGTCACTGATATTGGCCACCGGAATGGCGGCAAAGGATTTGACCAGTGCTGCGCTGACGGCCCGGCCTCGCTGGCGTATGTTGATTTCTACCATTGTTTGTCTCCCGAATAAGTTGAGACGATTTTATGGCGTAGAATCCAAAAAATACTAAATATTTTTGCTTTTTCAATGCAAAAATATTCGGTATTTTACCTCCCTCAATTCGAAGCCGCAGGATACGCCATGGACACGAACTATCTGGAAACTTTTATCAAAACCCTGGACTGCGCCTCCATCTCTGACGCGGCGCGCTATCTGGGCATCACCCCTGGTGCAGTTTCGGCGCGCATCCGTGGGCTTGAACAGGAGCTTGGCCAGCCTTTGATCAGGCGTTCTGGCCATACCGTCAGGCCCACCGAACATGGTCTGCTGATCTGTGACAAGGCGCGGCAAATGATTCAGGACTCCCGCGATATGACCGCCATGGTCAAAAGCGGCAATGTACTGGGCGAACTGAGACTTGGTTCTTTTTTTTCGGGGCTCACCACTCATCTGCCGCGGCTTCTGGAAAAAACCTATGAGCATCATCCGGATGTAAGCATTTTTGTTTCGTATGCTCCATCGGTAGAACTATGTCAGCAGGTACATTCGGGCACACTGGATATTGCACTTGCAATAGAGCCGCAATTTGCGATCTACAAGAACTGTTCCTGGCTGAAAATTCAGGATGAGCCGCTGACGCTGATTGTGCCGCCGAAATACGCAACGACAAAGTCAACGGCACATGCCCATGACCTCTTGCGCGCAAGTCCGTTTATTCGTTATGCCCGAAGCTCTTATAGCGGTCAGTTGGTTGATCGCTATCTGAAGGATCATCGCATTGTGCCAAATCAACGCCTGGAAATAGATAGCTTGCTCACCATTGCCTCCCTGGTTGCCCGCGGTGTCGGCGTTGCATTGGTTCCCGATTCATTTTCGCTGGAAAGCCTGGGAAAGAGTATTCAAAAAGTTCCGCTGCCAGGCCGCACACAGATCCGCAAGATCGGCATGATATGGTCAAATCAGAGCCCGCGCGGTACTATCAGCAAATCCATTGCCATGTACGCCCGAAACCTATTCAGTTAATATGACATCTGCACCTTCTCCCAGCCCGACCCTATGGTGGTCTTGGGGCGCGCCCATTGTATTTATCCTGCTGTGGTCATCGGGCTTCAGTTTCGGAAAAATCGGGCTGCAGTATGCAGAGCCCTTGACGCTGCTGTCCCTGCGTTATGCCTGCGTGGTGATTGCCCTGCTACCAATACAACAAGTGCTGGGTCTGTCCTGGCCGGCGACACGCCGGGAATGGACCAATATTTGTATCGTCGGCCTGCTGATCCAGTTCATGTATTTCAGTTTCAGCTACGTCGGCATGAAACAGGGGGTCAGCGCCGGAACCGTGGCCTTGATCGTCTCGCTGCAGCCCGTTCTGGTTGGCATTTGTGCCCCACAACTGACCGGGGAGCGCCAAAGTCACCTTCAGTGGCTCGGACTGGGTCTTGGCCTGATCGGTGTCGTCATCGTCATCGCGTCAGGGTCTTCCTTGCAGGCCGGCTCCTGGTTCGGCCTGGTGCTGGTCATTATCTCCCTGTTCGCCTTAACTGCAGGCGTACTATATGAACGCGTCAGCAGTACTGCCGGTGCTGGGCCGCATCCGGTCACCGCCAATATCATTCAATGTGCTATTGGCCTGGTGTTTTGCCTGCCCCTGGCCCTGCTCATGGAAACCAATCATATCGAGCTGACCTGGCAGTTCGGCGGTGCCCTGGCCTATCTGGTGTTGTGCAATTCGATTATCACCATCTCGCTGCTGCTGGCCATGGTCCGACGCCAGCAGGCGGCCAGAGTCTCTGCCCTCTTCTTTCTGGTGCCGGCATGCGCGTCCGTCGTTGCCATGTTCATGCTTGGCGAAACCATGGCGCCCTCTGGCTGGGTGGGTATGGCAGTTGCCATCACCGGCGTATTGCTGGCCAGCACCAGGGCATCAACGCATGTCAGAAAGGCGTAACCAGGCCTACACATTGACCAGCAATGTGGCAGGTTCGGCATGCGCTAATGGTATTCACTCATATATTTCATATCGGATTTCTAATAACCTGCTGCTCTGTTCATTTTTATATACCTCAGGAGTGAGTATGCAACTCTGGTCCCGTATTGCCCTGTCTGCCGCCATGAGTGGCCTGGTGGCTTCGTCTGCGTATGCCGCCGACGACTATCCAACCCAACCGATCCGGGTCATTGTGCCTTTTGCGCCTGGTGGCTCCACAGATATTGTGGCGCGTATCGTGGTTCAGGAAATGTCGAAAATCATCGGCAAATCAATGGTCATTGAAAACAAGGCCGGTGCAGGCGGCGCCATCGGTGCAGCCGAAGCGGCCCGGGCAAAACCTGATGGCTACACGCTGAGCATTGCCACGGTATCGACCATGGCGGTCAATCCTGCCTGTCGTCCCGATGACCTGACATATGACCCGGTCAAGGATTTCGCACCCGTATCCAATTTCGTCAATACGCCCAATGTCGTTGAGGTTCACCCCTCCTTTCCAGCCAGCAATTTTAAGGAATTTGTCGCCGAGCTGAAAAAGAATCCCAAGGAATATTCCTATGCCTCACCGGGCGTGTGCAGCATCGCCCATTTGATGGGGGAAGCCTTCAAACAGCAACTGGGCGTAGAAATCAGCCACGTGCCCTATAAGGGTGCCGGTCCGGCGCTTACCGATGTGGTGGGTGGCCAGGTCAAGGTCATGTTCGATAACCTGCCCTCCTCCATGGCAAATATCCAGGGAGGCAAGCTCAAGCCCATCGTGCTGGCCTGGCCTGAGCGCATCAAGGAGCTGCCGGATCTGCCTACGTATGCCCAAGAGGGATACCCCGACCTGAACAACGGCGTATTTTACGGTTTGCTGGCCCCGACAGGCACACCCAAAGAGATTATCGACAAACTGAACAAGACTGCGACCGAAGCGCTTGCCGCTCCCAACGTGGTTGCTGCTTTGCAAAAACAGGGTGCCATCCCCGATCCCGGTTCGCCAGAGCATTTTGCCGAAGCAATCAAAAAACAATACGACATTGCCAAAGCTATCGTAAAAAATGGCAATTTGCAGATGAAGCGCAACTGATTGGCGCGACCTCGGGTGGATTGACTTCATGATATACACCCTGTCGCATCCTGGGCTGCATAGCTGTATGATGTGTCTGGTTCTCGCCTGAAGTTGACGAACCAGAGCAACAATAACGCAATGCTCAGGCGTTTTTTTCAAGCCGTGCATCAGTCCGATTGCACGGCTTTGTACTTGCACAAACTGCCCCCGTATAAACCCTTATGCAAAGGCCGATTTCAGGTAGAATGACGCAAAGGATGAGAGGGCATGGCAGCGGGCAATTCAATACGAACATACACACAAACCATGGGGATCGTCGCTCTGGTCGGCTCCATGGCGTCGCTGTGCATCGGCACTTCGTTTGCCAAGTCGTTGTTTGATGCCGTGGGCGCTCAGGGCACAACCGCCTACCGCCTGGGATTTTCCGCGCTGCTGCTCTGGTGCGTGTGGCGCCCCTGGCGTTTCCCTCTTTCGCGAAAAAACGCACTGGCGATTGCCAGTTACGGCCTGTGCCTGGGGCTGATCAATTTCCTGTTTTACATGGCCATTCGTACGGTGCCGCTGGGCCTGTGTATTGCCATTGAATTCCTGGGTCCGTTATCGCTGGCCATTTTTTCTTCGCGCCGCAAAATTGATTTCCTGTGGATCGGCTTTGTAGCGCTGGGCCTCTATTTGCTGATCCCACAATCGCAGCAGGACGTATCTGCCATTGATCCGGTGGGCGTGATGTTTGCCATCGGCGCCGGCGTTTTCTGGGCGTTATATATTGTTTTCGGCCAGCGCACGCGTAACATTCACCCAGGCCAGGCGACGTCGCTGGGGATCACGGTGGCGGCCGTATTTGTCTTGCCGTTTGGTATTGCCCATAGTGGCGAAACACTGCTTACGCCCGCCTTCATGATTTCGGGCCTGCTGGTTGCCATTCTGTCCAGCGCCGTGCCCTATTCGCTTGAAATGATTTCGCTGCGGTCGCTGCCTCGCAAGACCATGAGTATTTTGCTCAGCCTGGAGCCAGCCATGGGTGCGCTGGCCGGACTGGTTATACTGCATGAACAGCTTACGCTGGCCCAGTGGCTGGCGATCGCCTTCATCGTCGCCGCTTCGATCGGCTGCGCCACCACCTCACCTGCACCGCCGGTGACCGATACCGAGAGGGAAAAGCAATGAGTGATTTTTATTCAATGAGCGTCACTTTGCAGGATGGTAGCCCTCTGCCGCTGTCATCCTTGCGGGACAAAGTCGTGCTGGTAGTGAATGTGGCTTCCAGATGCGGCTTTACGCCGCAGTATACCGGCCTGCAGCGTTTGCATGAACATTACCGCGACCAGGGCCTGGTAGTGCTGGGTTTTCCCTGCAATCAGTTCGGTAACCAGGAACCCGGGACCGATCAGGAAATTCAGGAGTTCTGTGCAATGAACTTCGGAGTGACATTTGCGCTTACCCACAAGACCGAGGTCAATGGGCCGCAGGCCCATCCGGTCTTTGCCTGGCTCAAGAAAGAAAAACCAGGACTGCTGGGTATACAATCGATCAAGTGGAACTTCACAAAATTTCTGGTCGGCCGCGATGGTCAGGTACTACACCGTTACGCACCAACCGCAAAACCGCAGGACATTGAACAGGACATCAAGGACGCATTGAAATGATTGATCTCTATTACTGGACTACGCCCAACGGACACAAAATTACCCTGTTTCTTGAAGAGGCCGGGCTGGAATACACCATCCATCCCATCAATATCGGCAAAGGCGATCAATTTGCACCCGAATTTCTGAAGATTGCGCCAAACAATCGCATTCCCGCCATTGTGGACAATAACCCCAATGATCATGGTGACGCGATCCCGGTCTTTGAGTCGGGCGCCATATTGCAATATCTGGCTGAAAAAACCGGCAAATTTATGTCATCAGACCTGCGCGCCAGAATCCAGACGCTTGAATGGCTGAACTGGCAAATGGGCGGGCTCGGCCCCATGGCAGGCCAGAATCATCACTTTGGCCAGTACGCTCCGGAAAAAATCGACTACGCCATCAACCGCTACGTGAAGGAAACGGGCAGGTTATATGGCGTACTGGATCGTCGCCTTCAGGATCGCGAATTTATCGTTGGTGACTACTCCATCGCCGACATGGCCTGCTACCCTTGGGTAGTGCCGCATGAGCGCCAAATGCAAAATCTGGACGATTTTCCAAATCTGAAGCGCTGGTTTGAAGTGATTGCCGCACGCCCGGCGACCGAGCGTGCTTATGCTGTGGTTGATCGGATCAACCCCGGACAGCCGCCGAATGACGATGAAGCCAAGAAGATTTTGTTCGGCCTGAACAACGACGATAAATAAAGCCGCCTTACTCCACGCAGATTGAACTGCAAGGATCGAAACCGCGGACCGACAAGAAATACGTTGACTGCTATGCCATCTCCGATGTGGCATAGCTCACTCTTTGCATTGCTCAGGTCATTGCACGGGTCATCCACGTATGCAATGACAAACACAGTTACATACGCAATGACACAGGCCCTGCCTACACCGACTCAGGCTTACTCGCAGTACGTCAGCCAATGGTCATAAAATAGCATTGCCTGCCTACCGATAGACGTGCAAACTTATCCGGCATGCGTTACTCATACCAGCGACGGATCGCGGTAACGGTGTACAGTCCCAGGGCCGTCATCAGCAGCGAGCCAAGCACGTGCATACCAATTTCCAGCAAGGCCCACTGGATTTTTCCCTGATGCAGCAGGACCGTTACTTCAGCCGAAAACGAAGAGAATGTTGTGAGCCCGCCCAGAAAGCCGGTCACAATAAGCAATCGCCATTCCGCAGGAAATGAGGGAAAGGCGGCGAACACACCCAATGCCAGGCCGATCAGGTAACCACCACTCAGATTGGCAATCAGTGTACCCATTGCAATAGGATGCAAGGCGTTATTCAGCGCCAGGCCCAGTGCCCATCGCAATATCGCCCCGCAAGATGCGCCAGCGCTTATCATGACCAGAGATTGCAGCATGGAGCGACTCCGTAGAGGTTAATGATGTGCAGACATGAAAATACCTGCGTTTCCAGCGCCTGGGTGTGAGCAGCAGGCAGAAGGTTGCGCAGGTATCATTATCTGTCCGAGGGACAGCAATTCGGGCAATGCCGGGAAGATAGCCATCTGAGCATGGCCCAAATATTAGCATGTTGCCGGCGCACCAGACAAGATCGCGCGTCTGGTGCGCTTTTGTCAACGATGCATGGGCAACTGAACTGGCAAGCAGGACGATGGCATCGCCACGCCCTGCTTGCCAGTAATCAGGGATACAGGCCACGCACCTCGCGCGACTCCAGAATCCGGGAGCACGCCACAATGAAGGCTGCAGTGCGCAATGTAACCGAGTTATGCTTGGCGACCTCGGATACCGCACGATAGGCTTCACGCATCAGGCGTTCCAGCCTGTGGTTGATTTCGTCTTCAGTCCAGAAAAAGCTGGAAAAGTCCTGAACCCATTCAAAATAACTGACCGTCACACCGCCCGCATTGGCAAGCACATCGGGCACCACGTATACGCCTTTTTCGGTCAGAATATCGTCGGCCTCGGGCGTCGTCGGACCGTTGGCGCCTTCGACCACGATTTTCGCGTTAACCAGATTGGCCACACGGGCATCAATCTGGTTTTCCAGCGCAGCCGGGATAAGAAAGTCTGTCTGCACCGACCAGAAATCGTCAACATCGACTTCCTCTGCGCTTGCAAAGCCTTTGACGCCGGCATGTTTTTCCACATGCGCGAGCAGTTCATGCACCTGAATGCCATTGGTATTTCTGATCGCGCCAGTATGATCCTGCACTGCAACGACCTTGGCGCCGGCCTCGAAAAACAGCCGTGCCGCCGTGCCGCCCACATTACCGAAACCCTGGACCGCCACGCGCGCGCCTTCGATGGACAGGTTCACGTCCCGGGCCGCTTCACACCCGACTACAAACACGCCTCGGCCGGTCGCTTCTACGCGTCCCAGGCTACCGCCCAGGGAAATGGGTTTGCCGGTGACTACGCCGGTCGCCGTGGCGCCGACGTTCATCGAATAGGTATCCATCATCCAGGCCATGGTTTGCGGATTGGTATTGACGTCAGGTGCCGGAATATCCTTGGCGGGGCCGATAATAACGCCAATTTCACTGGTATAACGGCGTGTTACTTTTTCCAGTTCGGCTTTGGAGTAATTGCGGGGATCAATGCGCACGCCACCCTTAGCGCCGCCAAAGGGCAGATTGACTGCTGCATTTTTGATCGACATCCAGGCGGCCAGCGCCATCACTTCGGAAAGGCAGACGTCCTGGTGAAAACGCACCCCGCCCTTGCCAGGACCGCGCGAGGTATTGTGCTGCACCCGGTACCCTTCAAAATGCGCGATGGTCCCATTGTCCAGTTCCACGGGAATATCGACAATCATTGACCGCTTGGGACGTTTGAGTGTTTCAACCCAGCGTTGCAGTGACCCCAGATACGGCGTGACCCGATCCACTTGTTGCAGGTAAATGCCCCATGCTCCCAGATCTTCCGAATTCAGGTAGGAAGGTAAGGCATGCTGGCGGTTGCTGGATGTATCCTGGCTCAAAATCGTCTCCTTGACATGATCAGACAAAGCACAAGTGTAACGCCAACTCAATCTGTCCCCGTTTTTGCTTGGAAAAATTTAAATAGGGACAGAATAAATGTATGTTTCAAACAATAGCAAACTGCATTTCGCAGCATGCCGACGGCCACTCATTTGCTGGCCCTGGACCGAATTACTGGATGGAACTGATCACCACGCGCGTTGTCTTGCTTCCACGAGTAATCACCGATTCCATGGTCAATCCTTTTTCGGGGCAATACCAATCGGTCACTTGTGCAGTGCCGGATCTGGCTGCGTTGTCGTTTCCGGCCGGCGCACCGCTAAGATTACCACTGGATGTGGTCGCCGAA
>NZ_JBQEAU010000007.1:0-1236 GCF_052108595.1 Advenella sp. | reverse complement strand
ATACACTGCAAGGTCCCGACAGACGTGGAACGGCTTTGCAGTTGCCCGACCTTTCTGGGGCCGGTCGAAATGGATGCGTTGCTGACGTTGATCTGGTTCAGCGGGATGCCATTTTGCAGGGTTACGGCCAGATTTACATTGGAATGCCCGGAAATCGGCGCAAGCGTCTCGCCAGGGTTGACCGTGTCTGCAGGCTTGAGGAAGTAGCCGGTCAGTGCGCTTTGCACCGATGTCTTCATCAGCGTATTCATCAGCCCCGAGGCATCAAAGGAGCCGTTAAGCGTCGATCTGCCCTGCTCCACCGTCAGCGTGAAGGGTCCGGTGCCCTGCACTCTTTGCCCGGCAATGGGCGCATCCGCATCGACCGTCAGGTGGGCCGTACATTGATTCGCACTGACGCGGTTAACCTGATTGACCAGTACTGAAAATCTGGCGGTTGCCCCATCGACCGAACCGGACAGGCGCGTATTGGGCACCAGCCAGGGGCTGTCGCAATAATTCTGCTCTGCGTGAGCGATGCCGCCAGTCAACGCGCACGCCAGGCCGATCACCGCATAAAGGGACTGCTTGCTGGCCAAACGGGATTTCAAATACCAGGTCATGGTCGTATATCCTTATTTTGTACCCAATGCGCTTAGCACCTCGGTGTTGCCGAGTTTTCGGGCCATATCAAGAGCGCTTACGTTCTTCTGGTTGATCGCCCGCGGATCGGCACCCGCCGCCACCAGTGCACGCACCACATCGGCATTTTTCGACGTCACCGCCATCAGCAGTGGCGAACTGCCATCGGGCGCCGGAGCATTCGGGTAGGCGCCCTTGCCCAGCAGAAATTTGACCACGTCTGCATGCCCTTTGGAGGCCGCGTAATGCAACGGAGTCCAGCCCAGGCGGTTAACCTTCGCACCTCGGGCGACAAGTTTCTTGGCACGCGGCAGATCGCCAATAATCGCCAGATACATCAGGGGCGTTTCACCCGTGCGATTTACCGCATTAACATCGGTCTTAGGATTGGCGGCCAGCGCATCGAATACACCCATAGACTGGTCACGGATTGCCTGAATCAGCGCAGGCTCCCCGTTTTCGTTGACTGCATTGGGATCTGCTCCCTGGGACAACGCCTGTGTTACTTCACTGGCGCGATTGTTTTTTATATCATTCCACAAGCCACTGCTGCTGCCGGCATTTGCCGCGCATGCGCTTACTGTCACAGCCAGCACGGCTGCCAGCATGGCTTTT
>NZ_JBQEAU010000006.1:54834-65965 GCF_052108595.1 Advenella sp. | reverse complement strand
CTGGTGGTCCGCAAACTGGCGGATATGGAGCAGATTATCTGCGCCAGCCCCGAATATTTGTCCCGCTACGGCACGCCCGCACACCCGGGGGAATTGGCGCAGCATCAGGCTATTGGTTTTTTCTCGCGCGGCAACGACAGTCGCTACCCCTTTTCGGTCATGATGGATGGGCAGGAGACACAGTTCGAGGCCAGTGGCTGGATGTCCGTGAGTGATGCCGAATGCTACACCAGCGCTGCCCTTGCCGGTTGCGGGCTGATCCAGGTGCCGCGTTTTCGGTTGCAGGAGCATCTGCAGGCGGGCAGGCTGGTGCAGGTGCTGGCCGGCTGGCCGTGTCCGGCTCTGCCGGTGTGCGCGCTTTATCCGTTTCATCGTCAGTTGTCGCCGCGGGTTCGGGTTTTTATTGATTGGGCGCGCGACCTATATAGTGAAAAATTCGGCGTCTGAACGGCTTGCCGCATCGATGATGCGGCAGAGGTTCGCTGCAAGCCGGGGCTTCAGGATTGCGGGCATCAGGGTCCCGGACCGGCGAGGGCGTATATGACGGATGCAATGGGCGGTTGGGGCGCCGGCCTGGCCGCCTGGCGCCAGGTTGCTCGCTATTTATGCGTTTATCGGAATCTGTTTAATGATCGGAATCCATGCATTGATCGAGATCGATGCAATGACAGGCATCCATGCAATGGCCCACTGCGTGCAATAAAAAAACCCTGTCAGTGACAAGGGTTTTGGATTTGCTGCGTGTGGCATGCCGTTCGGCTTGTTGGCTCGCCTGTGTTTGTTCGTATGACAAGTGTCGTTCAAGTGATAAAGGCTGTTCAACCGATATATGCTTTTCAACTGGCAAAAGTGCTGTTCAATGACAAGCGACATTCAAACGACAAGCTCTGTCATAGCACGCCACTATGCCAGCGTTTACTTTATTTCCCGTATTTCCACATCTGTGACATCGGGCTTGCGCGAGAAATTGCCGGGCTTTTTGAATTTTTCAGAAAATTCAGTATGGGTCTGGCGGGCGCGGGTTGAGGTTGTTTTCCAGTATTCGCGGGCGACGAACGGTTTGCCGCGCACCTTCGCAATAATATAGAACAACCCCACTGCGATGGCCGCAGAAACCAGGAACACAGCGGCCATGACAAGGCCTGCAATGGTGATGACACCAAATAGCAGCGCTTTGAAAAACCGGTCCAGAAAATTGTTCATAGGGGGTCAGATCCTTGTAAGTGGGAAGAGCCAATAAGCGTCAGTTACTGCTTATTGTACACAAGCAATTGATTTTGCTTGATTTGTTTTGTCTATAGTAGGGCTTTTTCAGGGAAATTCAAGGGCAGCTCGCACGCGGATGTGCCAAAAGATTTCAAAAAGTGGTTACGGCTGAAACACCGCTGGGCTGTCACGTGGGCGGGACATCATAAAAACCGCCGGCAGGGCGGCGATTGCGTGATGATTGTGTGGCGATTTTCGTCTTTGCAGCCACAAGCGGCAGGCGGCGCGCCATAGGGAAGATATCCCTGCTCCACACAGATTTTAACAATGTACGAGCCCATTAAACGTTATCATTAAGGTCATTACGTCCCTAAATAGTATCAATTGCAGCGAGTTGAAATGAGTCTGTCGTCAAAAGCCCTTTTGGATGCGTTACGGTCTGTGGTAGACCCGGTCACCGGTATGCCGGTGGTCCCGACGCTCAAGGAGTCCGATATCACGCTTTCCGAAACGGGAGCAACGGTTCGCGTAGAGCCCGGGTATGTGACCAGCGCCGAAGCAAAGACCGCCTTGACCGAACAACTGGAGGCAGCAGCCAGACAAGCCGGCGCGGCGCAACTGACGCTGCAGTTCAGTGATACGGTGCGGGCGCATGCCGTGCAAAGCGGGCTCAAGCCCATTGCCTCGGTCAAAAATATTATTGCGGTGGCCTCGGGCAAGGGCGGTGTCGGCAAGAGCACCACCAGCGCCAATCTGGCGATTGCACTGGCGCAAAGCGGCGCGCGCGTTGGCATTCTGGACGCGGACATCTACGGCCCCAGCCAGCCCCTGATCATGGGCGTATCGGGCAAACCGGTATCCAATGACGGCAAAACCATGGAGCCCCTGCGCGCACACGGTATCACGGTCAATTCCATCGGCTTTCTGATCGAGGCCGATTCTCCGGCCATCTGGCGCGGCCCCATGGTCACGCAGGCGTTAGAGCAACTGCTGCGCCAGACCAACTGGCCCGATCTTGATTATCTGATTGTCGATATGCCGCCGGGCACGGGCGATATTGCCCTGACGCTCGCGCAAAAGGTACCGGTGGTGGGCGCCATTATTGTGACCACGCCACAGGACATTGCGCTGATTGACGCCCGCAAGGGCTTGCGCATGTTCGAGAAAATGAATATTCCGATTCTGGGTATCGTCGAAAACATGGCGATGCACATTTGCTCGCACTGCGGTCATGCCGAAGCCATTTTTGGCGAGGACGGCGGCAAGCACATGGCCCAGGAGCTGGACGTTCCCTGGCTGGGCGCCTTGCCACTGGCAAAAAGTATTCGCGAACAGACCGATGCGGGTACGCCCACGGTTGCCAGCGACCCCGCCAGCGAGGCGGCAGAGCTTTATCGCGAACTGGCCAGGCGTGTGGCCATGGCGGTGGCAGCCTTGCCAAGGGATATGGCTGGTCGCTTCCCCTCTGTGGTTGTTGAAAATCTGAAGAAATAAAAGCGCTGAACGGACCAATGCGATTGAACAAGGCTTGTTTTCTTACAACGATTTTATTGTTGGCCGGTGTTGGTCAGGTTTCGGCGCAAAAACCCGAAGTGATTATCGATCCCAGCGGGCTTGGTCCTGAATCGCTGGATGCAGTAAACAAGGGTATTTCAGCTGTGGTCCGCATGGCCGACGACCAGGACTCGGGCGAAGCCGACCGGATCCGACGCAAGGGCCGCGAAGCGGTGATGTCCGCCTTGGCGACCCGTGGTTATTTTGCGCCCGACGTCACGCTGGAAGTGGGTGAAGACGTGGGCGGCGAAACCTGGGATATTTCCATTGATCCGGGCAAGGTCTCTCAGGTCAAATCGGTCACTAATAATTTTACTGGCAGTATTGCCACGCCACGCTTTAATGATCGCGTATCACAGTTGCGCAAGGACTGGGGCCTGCCGGTAGGCAAGGATTTCCTGAACGAGCAGTGGAGCAATGCCAAGTCGAGCATGCTCGAGGGCGTGGCCGCCAATGATTTTTACCTGGCCCGCATGACGCATTCGCAGGCGGTGGTCAATCCCGAAACGGCGAGCGTGGATACCGAGACCACGGTCGACAGCGGTCCGGCAGTCACGCTGGGCCATACCGAAGTGGTGGGCTTGCGGCGTGTGCCCGACAGCCTGATCCGTCGCTATATCAAATACACGCCGGGCCAGCGCTTTTCTCAGGAACAACTGGATACCTGGCAGCAGCAGATTCAGTCTACCAATTTCTTTCGCGGCGCGTTCGTTACCCTGAAAAAACCACCGGGCGATGAGGTCTATGCGCAGGACGCGGTCGAGCTGCCGGTCGCCGTGCGGGTGGCGGAAGGGCCGGCTCGTTCGTTGGCCGGTTCATTGGGGATAGACGATTCGGTGGGGCCGGGCGCCGAGATCCTGTACAAGCAGAATGTGGTGTTCGGCCAGCCGCTGATCATGGAAACCGGCGCCGCAGTGAATCCCAAGCTGCAGCGCGCCTATATGGATTTTCATTTGCCGCCCAATCTGGATGGCAGCAAGGATAGCGTCGGGGTGATGTTCCGTCATTCCGATATCCAGGATGAAGATGTGATGCGCTATGCCGTGGGCTGGAAACGCAAGCTGGAGTTCAAGCTGGATGCAGCCAGCCGGGTTGATTATGAATCGAACTGGGGTGTGCTGGCGGCCTACGACTCGGTCAAGCGCGAGGGCCAGGAGCGTTATCGCCTGCCATCGATGGTGGCCACCTGGGATTTCCTGCGTCGCGATGTCGACAACAAATATGATCCCCGTGAAGGCAATCTGATTGCGCTGGGTCTGGGCGCAGGCGTGACGCTGGATAAAGGCGAGCCTTTCAGTCGGGTCGGGTTGCGTGCGCAGCAGTGGTGGCCGATAGGCCGGCGCGATGTCTTTACCATGCGCGGCGAAGTGGGACAGGTATTCGGTTCCAGCGGCATGCGCATTCCGGATGACTTTGGCTATCGTACCGGCGGCGCGCGTTCCATTCGTGGCTATAAATACAATGATATCGGTAAAAGCGCCGGCGATGCGGTCGTGGGTGACCGCTCACTGGCGGTGGTGAGCGTTGAATATATGCGTTACTTTGACGACCGTTTTGGCATGGGCGTGTTTATTGATGCCGGTGATGCAGCAGAGTCGTTCAATAAAATGAAGTTGCATGTGGGTTATGGCGTGGGGGCAAGAATCAAGACCCCGGCCGCTCCGCTATTTCTGGACCTGGCCTATGGCCAGCGTGATCGCAGCATACGGTTGCACTTTTCATTGGGAGTGGCATTCTGATGAAAATGAAATATTTGCGCTGGTATCTTCGCTGGAAACCTATCGTTCTGACGATCTTGATTGGGCTGTGCGCTTTTGTGTTCTGGTTCATGGGCACTAATCCGGGCAGCCGCTGGCTGCTCAATACCGTAATCAGCCAGGTGGGCGGTGAACTGCATAATGTGCGCGGCACCTTATGGAGCGGGATCGAGCTGGAGCGGCTGCTGATCGATACGCCCGAAATCAAGATTACCGGCAGGCAGGCTGTACTGAAAGTGGACTGGCTCAAGCTGTTCAAGCGCACCTTGCGTGTACAGCAGATGAGTGTGGCCGATCTGGACGTCAAGCTGCTGCCGCTGGAGACAACTGAACCGGCGCCGGACGAGGCCAAGCCATTTGAAATGCCGGGTATTCCGGTTGGCATACAGGTGGATCGGCTGGACGTAGGCGACTTTGCGCTGCTGATGCCCGATGGCTCGGGACTGCCCGTGGGACTGAGCAATTTCAGTCTGACCGATTTGCTGATCATTGATCAGCATGCAAAAGGCACGCTCAAAAGCGTGCATGTCTCGCATCCGCAGACCGAGGCCGATCTGAACGGTACGCTGGAAGTGGAATCCATCAAAAGCCCGTATCCCATGAAGCTGGATCTGAATGCGAAACTGGCGACGCAAAACAAACAGTCGCCGGTATGCCTGAGCCAGTTCGTGCAGATTGGCAGCGTGCTGACCGGCGCGCTGCAGCAGCGTGATTGCACATTTGATCTGCACACGCAGGTGGCCGGCGATCTGGAAAAACTGGGCGTGGCCATGCAGGGCAGCGGCCAGGGCGCGCAAGTGGATGCGTCGTTGAATCTGGGCGTGATGGGCGGCGGTATTCCATTGAACCAGGCCGATGTGAACATCAAGCTGGGCGACGCCTCGGGCCTGCAGTTCAAGCTGGAAAAAAAGGAAAAACAGGGCGCAGCAGAGTCGGACCGCATTGCCGGTTCCTTTGCCAGCCAGCGGCTCACGCTCAAGGGGCAGCAAGGGACGGCCGATTCCGTGTTGACTACCGATATGACATTTGTGGCAGATGTTCTGGGTCTGTCCAATGTGCAGGGATTGCAACTGAAAGGCACGGTCGATAGCGAGAGTCGCCTGCAGGGCAAACCGCTGGCCGCCGACCTGGATATCGATATTGATTCGCAGGGCGTCCTGACGCAACGCCGGATTGTTGATGGCGAGCAAATGGCTCAGGCCGTTGCCGACAACATCAAGGCCGCAGCAGCACGCAAGGCGCAGCAGGAAGGCAAAACCGTTACCACAGCGACAGGCGAGGATGCACTTCAGAAGGCGCAGCAAACTGCAGCAAACACAGATGCAATACAGGCGGCGACCACACAGGTGGATCTGAACCGCCTGAATATTCGCAAGGCAGATATCGATCTGCAACTGGGTGAAAACAGTATCACGACATCGGGCAGCTTCGGGCAGCAGGAAAGTGTGCTGCGCTTAAGCGTTGATGCGCCCAAACTGGGCCAACTAGTCGATGGCGTCAATGGCACTGCCAAGCTCTCTGGCACGCTGGCCGGCACGATTGCCGAGCATGCGCTCGATATCAGCGGCAAGGTCAACCAGGGCGATGCGAAAACCCTGGGCAAGGCGCCGGCCGATCTGTCGGCAACCATTAACGGGAAGTGGCACAGGTTGGCAGACGGTATTGACGGTTGGGAAGGCGAGTTGGCCACACTGAACCTGGTGCATGCTGGCGTGCGCGTGCGCCAGCGCGACGCCTTGCCCCTGTTGTTCAGCCCGAATGCGACCGGAGTGCAGAACGTATGGGCGGCGGGGCCTGGCGCGCTGGGCCTGACCCTGCCCGGCGGGTCTGAAGCGCAATTTAAGCTGGACAAGGCCAGTGGCAATGCCCTGGGCGTGACAACAGCGGGATCGTTTGTCAACCTGACGATCAGCGACAGGTTGATGGACGAGATCACCAGGATGACGGCCGCTGGCGATGCGCAGCCGGCAAATGCAACGGCAGCAGCAAGCGACAAGGCAGCCCAGGCTACCGCTGCCAAGGCGCTGACGCAAAAAACGGCCGGTAGCTTTCCGGATATTGTGTTTGATGGCGACTGGAAGATTGCCACGGAAAATGGCCTGCAGGGAACGGTCAATGTGCGGCGTACGGCAGGCGATCGCTTCGTGCCGCTGGTGCAGAAGATTCCGCTGGATTTCGAAACGCTGAGCATCAACCTGAATGAAACGCGCCAGGATGAAAAAAATTCGGTACTGACCATCGCCGCGCAGGGGCAGGGCCCGCGGTCCAGCCTGGATACCAAACTGAATCTGGCTATGGCAAATGTGATTCCGTTGCGTGATGGCAAGTTGCAGCTGGCATTGACCGATGGCGCTGCAGTCAACGCAGATTTTGAAACCATCGCCGGCGTCAGTGAAGGGACTGATCGCCTGACCGCCAAGGTCGGCTTGCAGGCGCTGAATTTGCAGGCACTCTCGGCGGGCGCCACACCGGCCTCGCTGCTTAACGGCACCGTGACGCTGGTTGCCGATACGCTGCCGGGTAAGCGTGAAATCGCCGATGTGGACCTGGATACAAAATTGGCCCAGGGCAGCACATGGAACGGCAAACCGCTGGCCGGCACAATTGGCAGCAAGGTGCACCTGGCAGGCATTTTCGATAAGCAGCCGGAACAGGAGCAGGTCGATCGCAGCATCAAGCCGAATCTGGACAAGCTGCAGGTGAGCGACACCGATGTGGACCTGACGCTGGGCAATAACCGAATCACTGCGCATGGCGGCTTCGGGCAGGATGCCAGTCAGCTGTATCTGGACGTTAACGCACCGGCGCTGGCCAATTTCTGGCCGTCCTTGCCGGGTAGCGCGCTGGTCAATGCGGTGGTGGATGGTCGCGTGACCAATCATCGCGCGCAGCTTTACGGCATGTATGCGCAGGCGCCCAGCAGCGCGCTGGGCAAGGCGCCGGTGGTGTTCGGCCTGAATATCCAGGGTGCCTGGAACAAAGTGGAAGGCGGCCAGGAAGGCTGGGTGGGTGTGCTGCAAGACTTGAATTTGCGTCATACCGAGTTGCGTTTGCAGCAGCAAAGCCCGATGTCGTTGTCGTTCCTGCCTGACGATGGGCAGCATCCCATGCAGTGGGCAACCACCGCCTCCCGGTTTTTGCTGGATCTGCCAGAGAACCGCAGTGCGCAGATTCTGCCCGGCGAGTCTGGCGGTAACGGCAGCCAATGGCAGACCAAAGGACAGATCAAGGATCTGGTCATCAATCCGCAATACTTGATGACTCTGCAAAAAGCATTTGTAGCCGAAGACCCGGCGGCAGCACGGGCAGCCACGCAGGCAGCGACCAAGGCGCTGGCGCAGGCCACGGCCAGCAACAAAAAAGCAGAGAGTGCTGCCCGGGACGGTGGCAAACGCGCGGCAGCCAACACCGTGGCCGACAAGGACATCACGCTTGATGCGGACTGGGATCTGGCTTTCAACCAGATGCTGACCGGCTCGGCGCATATTATGCGCACCGACGGAACGGGCGTGTTGCCTTTCAAGACACCGGTGCCGCTTGATTTTGACACGATTGCATTTGACATTGAGCCGCAGCAAACGCCGCAGGTGCAGGACGGCTACGTCGTAACGGCCAGCGCCACCGGGGAAAAATCACATCTGAATGCGGATGTAAAACTGGATATGGCAACGCCATTGCTGCTACGTGATGCCAAGGCGGATCTTGCCCTGCGTGATGGCGCGACAATGACGCTGGAGGCGCTGGTCTCGCCCAAGGGCGGACAGGACGAGTCAGACCGCATTCATGTGCGTGTCAATTCCAAGGCGCTGCCGGTGAGCAAGCTGATGGCAGACAGTATTCCCAGGACCTTGCTCAGTACGGATCTGACGGCCGATGTCGATATGTTCTCGCCCACGGCCATCAAGTCGGCGACCATCAAGGGCCGTTTTGACAAGGGCAGCATTTGGAACGACAAGCCGCTGGCCGGTTCTGTGGACCTGGCCGTGCGCGATCTGGCCGTGGGTGGGCAGGGCAGCGCCGGCATAGATTTGAATGCCTTCCAGGTGCCGGCGGCCAATATCGACCTGACGCTGGGCAGCAACAAAATACGCAGCAAAGGCGCTTTCGGCCAGGCCGACAGCGTGCTGACGCTGGACGTGGACGCACCGGCCTTATCTTCCTTCTGGCCCGGCCTGCCCGGCAGTGTCACCGTGGATGGCACCGTCAAGGGAATGGTCGCCAAACATGCGCTGGATCTGAAGGGCATGTTCTCCCAGGGCAAGTCCAGGGAGCTGGGCAAGGCCCCGGTCAATTTCCATGTGGCCGCAGATGGTACGTGGGACAAGAACGAACAGGGTGTACAAGGATGGCGCGGCACGCTCTCGACGCTGGATGTACAGCACGCGGGTATTTCCGTTGAGCAGGACAAGCCCTGGTCGCTGGCGTTTGCCCCCGCGGCGGAGGGCGGATTGCCGGCCTGGGAAGCCGGGCCATCGGCCATCAATATCGGCCTGCCGGGCAAGCACAGCATTGTGATCAATCAGGAGGGCACCACGGGTAGCAACGGCAAGTGGCAGACCAAGGGCTCCATTCGCCGTTTTGTGCTCAGTCCGGCTTTCATTCGCGATATGCAGAAGCTGGTTGACCCGGCCGCAAAAGAAGCGCAAAACGCCAATACAGGTATTATCGACCGGCGCAAGCGCGCGCCGCAGGAAACCTCGCTGGTGCTCGATTTCGATTGGGATCTGGCCTTTGATGGGGCGCTTACCGGCAAGACCGCTTTGAAGCGGGTCAGTGGCGATTTCATGATTCCGGCGGCCACCCCGATTCCGCTGGGGCTGACCAATATGTTGGTGGGCGCCAATTTCAACAAGACCGGCGCCACCACCAGCGCCGCCAACCTGAATCTGGCCTTTGATACGCAAAACAAAGGCAACCTGAAAGGGACGGGCGCCATCGCGTTCAACGGGCTGACGCCGAACCTGAATGGCGGCTCGAAAATGACCCTTAACGGCAACCTGGCCGATATCAGCTGGATGGGGCCGCTGACCGGCGATATGCTTGATCTGGGCGGGGCCGTGGCGCTGAACGTGACCGCGCAATCGCGCGCCAATGGTCAGTGGACCACCAGCGGCAAAATTTCCGGTTCCAAAGTGAAGATCGTGGAAATCGACAACGGCATTCGCCTGCTCGATGGCACGCTGGAGGCCACCCTGCGCGACAACCAGGTGGTCATCAATACGCTGCGCTTCCCGTCGGTGATTCGCATCAAGGCCAATGAGTGGCGCACCAAGAAATGGATCGAGGACAATCCCCCCGCCCAGAACGGTTCACTGGGCATTACCGGCAAATGGAACCTGAATACCAGCAAGGGCGATTTCCGGATCGTATTCGATCATTATCCGATCATTCAGCGCTCCGATCGTTTTGTGATGATCAGTGGCGATGTGGATATTAATGCGCCCCTGCCCAAGGTGGATATCAAGGGCAAGGTGACGGCCGATGCCGGTTGGGCCAGCGTGGATATTCTGGGCAGCGTGCCAGCCGTCGATGGCGATGTGATTGTGCTCAAGCCGGGCCAGACCAAGGTGGTCAAGGAAGAATCCCCTCTGGATCTGACACTGGATTTCACGGTGGACCTGGGCAAGCGCTTCTATATCGTGGGGTTGGGACTGGACTCCGGCCTGGTGGGGTCGCTGAACGTGATCCAGGAAAAGAACCAGCTGACCGGCGTGGGCGCCTTCCGCACACGCGGCGGGGCGATCGAAGCCTATGGGCAGCGCTTGCAGATCCGCCGTGGTCGCATCACCTTCCAGGGTAACCTGGCCAACCCGATCCTGGATATCGAAGCCTTGCGCACTGGCCTGGATGTGGAGGCGGGGGTCAAGGTGGTGGGTACGGCCAGAAAGCCGAAGATCGACCTGGTGTCCTATCCCGATGTGAGCGAGGTGGAAAAACTGTCCTGGCTGTTGATGGGGCGTGGCCCTGACAGCAGCGGTAGCGACGCGGCCCTGCTGTTCTCGGTGGGTTCGTCCATCGTGGGCGGGGGCGAGCCGTTCTATCGCAAGATGGGCCTGGACGATATTGCCATCCGTTCGGGCAATGTCGGCAAGTCCGGTACGGTTCTGCCCGAAAAAACGGTGGCTTCCAGTGTCAACCAGGAATCGTCGAGCGATCTGTCCCAGCAGTTTTTCGTGGCCAGCAAGAAATTTGAAAATGGCATGACGGTCAGCGTAGAGCAGGCCATGGCCGGCACCGGCACCGTGGTGCGCGGCAGTTACCGGCTGTTCAGAAACCTGTCGGCCGATATCAAGGGCGGCACCGTCAACGGACTGGAACTGATCTATCGCCGGTTTTTCAGGGACTGATGAAAAATGCATACTCCCCTGCAGCCGCAGGGGCTACAATGGCGCTTTTCCCTTCGGGGCAGACCCCAGCAGAGAGATACAGTCTATGAGTATCAAGAACGACCGGTGGATTCGGCAGGCGGCGCAAGACGGCATGATCACTCCTTTCGAGGCGGGTCAGGTGCGCGAGCATAACGGGCAAAAGATCGTAAGCTACGGCACCAGCAGCTATGGTTACGATGTGCGTTGCGCCGACGAATTCAAGATTTTTACCAACATCAACTCCAC